>DEQC01000105.1:48229-48669 GCA_002359055.1 Flavobacteriales bacterium UBA3376
ATGGAGGATTTTCCGAATTTAGATACAGATAGAATCGATGATGTGATGGTGGGCTGTGCTATGCCAGAAGCAGAGCAAGGCCTTAATATGGCAAGATTGGTATCTCTGATGGGATTGGATACAGACAAAGTTTCCGGTGTAACTATCAACAGATATTGCGCCTCTGGTTCGGAGTCAATTGCAACTGCAATTGCTAAAATTAGAACAGGTATGGCCAATTGTATCATAGCCGGTGGAGCTGAGAGTATGTCATATATTCCAATGGGTGGATACAAACCTATTCCAGATCCTAAAGTTTCTGAGAAAAATGCAGATTATTATTGGGGAATGGGATTGACGGCTGAAGCTGTAGCCAATGAATTTAATATTTCACGTGAAGATCAAGATGAATTTGCTTATCAATCACATAAAAAAGCTTTGAAAGCTTTGGAAGAAAATCG
>DEQC01000003.1 GCA_002359055.1 Flavobacteriales bacterium UBA3376
CAAATAAAGAAAAAAAAAGTGTAAAAGTAAATTTCTTCTACACTTTTAATAAATCTTTAATCGTTATTTCTCGGGACTACTTTGTGCAATTCGAAATTAAACACAAAACTATTGTCTCTATAAGTATTCGCATCTAAATTTCCACCCAAATAAACAAAATCTCGTCCATAAGCCAATCTCGAAGGAACCAAAATTACACCTTGGAAATTATACAAATCAACACCTGAAGTTTCAGTCGCTGAAAACTCTTTCAAACCTTCAACAAAACCTTCTATGACAAATGACTCAAGGTCGATATTCATGTCAGTCATTTCTTCAGTGATGTGTCTATAATAAAAAATAGGATCCCAAGCAGGCGTACCTGTCGAATAAATCGTATTGTAAAACGGATTTAAATAAGTTTCGTACAAGCGTCCACCATCGGAAGTAAATTCGTCAGAAGCTTTGAATCGCATCGAATTATAAGAAATCAGAATACTATCGTTAATATTATCAGTTATACTTGGACCTTCAGCTGTAACATTTGGATTTTTCACTACCCAAACCCCTGAAGGAAGTTTAACACCTAAAGATTTTAACGAAGGAAAATCATCGTCTTCGTCAGTTTCATCATCAAACCTTTTGATAGTTCCTCTTTCAGGATTGAAATAATGATCTTCTAAATATTGAACGATCGCTTGATCATCAAGACTGTTTTGATCTTCTTGTGGCAAGTCTCTATAGCCATCGTCGTCGCTACTACATGACACGCTCAAAAAAACCAATGCCATTAGGCCTATTCCCAATTTTTTCATCATAGAAATTCTGTTTAAATTGCGAATTTACAAAAATAAACTTCCTTAAAAATATTTTAACAATGCGTTTAGATAAATTTCTTTGGTGTGTGCGCTATTACAAAACTCGAAGTATGGCTGCTGATGCAATTAAGAAGAATAGAGTTCAGGTGAATGGAGCAGTTGCGAAATCATCCAAAGAAGTAGCTCCTTCTGATAAAATTACTGTCCGAAAAGATCAAATCAATTATCAATTCGAAGTTTTACAATTGCCTAAAAGTCGTTTAGGCGCAAAGTTAGTATCGCTTTATATCATCGATCAAACACCTAAGGAGGAGATCGAGAAAAGAGAATTGCGCAAATTGAGTCAAAATTATTATCGCTCAAAAGGCGAGGGGAGACCTACCAAAAAAGACAGAAGGGATTTGGATGATTTTATGTCTATGGAAGAAGATCCTGAATGATTTCTTCTACAATTTGTTTGACTGATTTGTCTTTCACATCGATTGTAAATTTAGATTGTTCGTAATAGTTTCTTCTTTCGAATAGATGTTTTGCTATATACTCTGTAAGTTCATTATCGTCTATATGTGCGATCATCGGACGTGAATCTTTTTCTTTGACCAATCTTTCAAACAATTCAGGTGGAGTCATTCTTAGATAAAATGAAAAGCTGTGTTCATTGATTTTATCAATATTATCATAATAAACTGGAGTTCCACCTCCCAAAGCGATGACTGTATTTTTTTCTTCTTCCAGAATTCTTAAAAGGTAAAGTCGTTCTAATTTTCTGAATTTAATTTCACCCCCCTTTTTAAAAATTTCGGATATGCTTTGATT
This sequence comes from Flavobacteriales bacterium UBA3376, assembly GCA_002359055.1. Lineage (GTDB taxonomy): Bacteria > Bacteroidota > Bacteroidia > Flavobacteriales > Weeksellaceae > Moheibacter. The sequence goes on from DEQC01000003.1 coordinate 1,614, forward strand.
TTCTGATGCTTCAATATAATCGTCTAAATCGATGAATTTATAGTTGAAAGTTTTTGCTAATTCTTTTCCAATAGTGGATTTCCCACTTCCCATATAACCCATCAATGAAATTAACATATAATTTATTTTTTAACAAAGATGCAAAAATTCTTATAATCAACACTTTAAAAAACTATGATATAATTTTCTTAAAAAAGTTTCATAAATACCTTTGGATATTAAAAATTATATATACATTTGCAACCCGTTAGATAAGAAATCTAAACGTTTTAGACCTGGTAGCTCAGTCGGTAGAGCACAACACTTTTAATGTTGGGGTCCTGGGTTCGAGCCCCAGCCAGGTCACAAACCGTATCATTTGAAATGATACGGTTTTTTTATTTTTATATATTTTCTAAACACGTCAATTATTAAGGATTAACTTTAAATTGTAGTAGACTAATTTGAGTTTATATGTCATTATGTTTTTTGATGCAACTTAAATTAATGTTAAATAATCTCCCGCCAAGAAAAACTGTTTTTTTTTAATACATTATTTATAAACAGCTCAACGGCCCAAACTCTATTAACTAAAAAATACATTATATTTATATTTATCAATCTATATTTAAATTTAAAAATTCCCCTAATTTTATAGCAATAGAAATTTGGCCTATACAGGTTGTGAAATCTGAAATTATGTTTAAATTTGCACTTAGGTTAGATTTATTAGATAAAATGTTTTTTCTTTCCGCATAAATACCATATCGCCATTTCGTTTCTCCATTCTTAGAGAAACCAGGGTGCTGTTGTAGATACAAGAATATTTAATTCCGTATCTAAAATCGACAGTATCAGGATGCGGTATGGGCATTCTCAATTTAATCCATTTACATTATTAAAAACAGTTGGTATGCAGACCCAATAGTCTGTTTGCTGGCTATTAAACATATTTTGAGATGAATATATATCCGGAAAATTTTGAACATAAAATAGATTTCGACACTATACGTGAGTATATTAAAGAGAAGTGCCTAAGCCCCTTAGGCATCGACAAGGTAAATGCTATGCGTTTTTCAACTGATTTCGAAACCATTGAACGTTGGTTAACACAAACCCAAGAGTTTTCTCAAATCATAAACAACAAAGAAAGTTTCCCTTTAGAACACTTTATTGATATCCGAGATTCCCTTAAACAGCTTAAAGTGGACCATTCATATTGGCTAACAGAAAAGGAAATTCCTCAATTATCCGATTCCCTGGAAACCATTGTTCGGATTGTGGAGTTTTTGAATGACGAATCGAGAAACCAACTCGGTAAGATAAAATACCCTGAACTCAAAAAACTGGCAGATGAAATAAAAACTTTTCCATCGATCATCGAAAAGGCAAATTCAATTTTGGATAAGTCTGGACAAATCAAAGACAATGCCTCCAAGTTGTTGAACACCATCAGAAAAAACAAAATCGATGCGGAAAAAGATATTACCAAAGCTATGGCTGCCGCACTTCGTATGGCACAAGCACAAGGCATCGTAGGTAGAGATGTTCAAGCTGATATGAGAGGCGGGCATTATATTATCCCGGTGACGGCTACCCATAAAAGGAAAATCAAAGGTGTCGTTCGTGACAACTCTGGCAGTGGAAAAACATTCTTTATAGAACCCGAGGCAGTAGTCGAAGCATCAAATCGTTTGAGGGAATTGCAAAATGATGAACGAAAAGAGATTGTCCGAATTTTGACAGAATTCACGAATTTAATCAGACCCGAAGCGGATGAAATTCTAAAATCATACGACTTTCTCGGAACAATAGATTTTATTCAGGCAAAAGCCTCTTTTTCGATACGTATCAAAGCTATAAAGCCCGTATTGGAGAATAGGCCGAATATTGAATGGACGAATGCCGTACATCCCTTATTGGACATTGCTCTGCGACAACAAAAAAAACACGCACATCCACTGGATATTTTTCTGACTGAAAAAGATAGGATTTTAATCGTATCAGGGGTGAATGCCGGAGGAAAGTCTCTTTGCTTGAAAACGGTAGCCTTGTTACAATATATGCTGCAGTGCGGATTGTTAATTCCGGTAGAGGAAGGTTCAGAAGCAGGTATCTTCCAAAAGATATTCATGGATATCGGCGATGGGCAAAGTATGGAGAACAGTTTGAGTACCTATACTTCGCATTTAACCAATATGAAGTTTTTTGTAGAACATAACGACGACAAAACACTTCTTTTGATTGATGAGTTTGGAGGTGGAACAGAACCTCAGATTGGAGGTGCCATTGCCGAAACACTTTTGGAACGTTTCAATAACAAAAAAAGCTTTGGATTGATTACAACACATTTCCAAAACCTAAAGCATTTCGCCTATAAAACAGCGGGCGTAATCAACGGAGCGATGCTGTACGATTCTGAAAATAACCGCCCAATGTACAAGCTTGCTATCGGGAATCCGGGAAGTTCTTTTGCCATTGAAGTAGCCCGAAGAATAGGTTTGGACGAGCGCATTATCGCGGATGCTTCCGGTAGAATTGGAGAAGAATTCATGAATATGGATAATTTTCTCCAATCCATTGCGAAAGACAAACTGTATTGGGAGAATAAGCGAAAGGAAATAGATAACGATTTAGGTAAATTAAAACCTGCTAGCGAGTCGGTACACGTTGTAAATGATGGTATTGTCAAGGAAGTAAAAAAAATAAAAGTTGGTGATACTGTTCGTTTAACAGGACAATCGGCTGTCGGAATTCTATACGAGATAAAAGGCGATGAAGCTATCGTTTACTTTGGTACAATCAAAAGATTATAAGTAAGCTCATTATATGCCAGATAATTATAGATGATAATTTTAAGACATTGTATTATTAGAAATTTGTAATTGTCAAAGTAATGTTAATCTTACAGATAGGAAATGTATTCAGTATATATAAAGTTTGTAAAAAATACTTGAAACATTATTATCAAATAGTATATTGATTTATTCTTTAAAATCGTTTTTAGCAAGATTATAAGATATTAAATTATCCATTCTCACTTTCGAGAAAATCATTGTTAAGTCAATGATTAGCTCCAACTCAAGCGAATCTATTAAATAGAAAAAAAATGAAAAGCTTATAAAAAAAGGAGAGGTAAACCTCTCCTTTTAAAAATGATGTATTAATTATTATTCAAGTCTGAATTGAACTGGTAATTGGAATCTAAGATTCACTTCAGAACCATCTTCTAATTTTGCAGGCTGAATACCTCTACCTCTTCGGTTTAATCTATCGTTTATTCTCTTCAATGCGCTTTCAGTTTCCTTCGCAAGGTCTGTATTAACTCTTGGTCCTGGAGCAGGATCAACTTTAATTTGAGTAATTTGACCTTTATGATCGATAACGAAAGATGCTCTTGCACCTGCTGAAGATTCACCTCTGGAAGACATTTGATCGATAAATGATTGTAATTCATCGCCCAATACTTCTTGAAGTTTTTGAGACATACATCTTTGAAGCTCATTTTTATTACCAGCAAATCTTTCGCAACCTGGGTAAATCGCCATATCGCGTACCTGTCTTGCTGTATAGTTAACTGCTGGTTTTTGAGGTTGTCCAGTGCCTTGAGGGCTAGTTTCAACTGGTGGTTCAGATCTACCTCTAACGGTAGTAGCTTTATCACCTTCACGGTCAACCGTACCAATTACTTTGTCTTTCATATCTTCGACTTTAGCGATTGGCTCTTCAACCTCAACATTTTCTTTAGGATCTGGCATAACCACACGAACTTCAGCAATTTCTGGCTCCGGTTCTGGCTCTGGCTCTGGCTCCGGTTCTGGCTCTTCTTCCTCTTCTTCCTCTTCAATAATTTCTTCAATTATTTCAGGTTCATCAACGTCCATTAAGGTAATATCAACTGTTTGAATATCTTTCTTTCTAGTGATTTCATTAACAACATTGAATAAATAAATTCCTAAAACAATTAAAATAATTAAGAATAATCCCGCTATAAGTGCTTTGGTAAGAATGGAACCTTCGCTCTTTCTTAGGTCATATGCACCATATTCCTTATTTCGTTCTTCAAAAACGACATCATCTAATGAATTGTATTTATTTTGTGACATGACTTTTAGTTTTGATTGCTACTAATTCCTCTTTTCTCCTCATAAGCTTGCACTTCATTCGGATCCAAATCTACTATACCATAACGAGAAGACTCTGTTATTTGCATTTCATCCAACACGTTTACTAAATTTTCATAGTTAGATTCATCTGTTGGCTTAATAATTACAGTAAAGTTTTCTGGTTTTGTAGCTCTTTGCCTTGCAGCAATTATTTCTTTACGAATACCATCTCTTGTATAATCTGTTTCATTAAGCTCATCAGCACTTACTTTATTTTTCTCTTTTTGATGCCAAAATAAAGTACCATCTCCTCCAATAACAATTGAAATAGAGTTTGTTAAATCAATCTCAGGTGGTTTGACTTGATCTTGATCTTTATCTTCAATTTTAGGAGGCATGTTCAGTCCCATTACATTCGGTTTACTAAACGTAGTAGCAAACATGAAGAATGTAATCAACAAAAATCCTAAATCTGCCAAAGGTGTCATATCTACTCGCGTAGAAGCCTTTTTCGATCTTACTTTACCTGATTTTCTTAATCTTCTTACTAATAATGACATGCCTTAATCTTTAGGTTTTGCTTCAGAACTTGTTATTAATTGAAACCTGTTAAAGTTTCTCTCTACCAACTGATTGATCAGCTCTCTAAACTTAGGATATTGTGTGTTCACATCTCCTTTAATTGCTAACGCTAAATCAGGTTCTACTTCGTATGAGAATTCAACCCAATCTATTAATTGCAAATTTGCACTGTCCAATGGAATTCCAGGAATCGTAGCTTTTCTTTGTTCATCGGATGCACCTAAGTAAGACTTTAAAGATCCGATTGGAACAGTTACTTCCGATAATCCTAAAAAAGTTCTCTTTTCTTCGTCTGTAAATTCAATTCCATATTTTTTGCCCATTTTCTCTAAAATGGGTTCTTTGTAATGATCGTCAATAATGCCAAAATAATATCTTCCTTCATCATTGACAGTGATTTGAACTATGTCTCCATCTTGAAGTTTAGTTTCAGCAACTGAACTCGGCGTATTTACAGGCACGATTTCAGGTTTTCTGAACTGAGTTGTCAAGACGAAAAATGTTAACAACAACCACGCCATATCACTCATAGCGGTCATGTCGATGTACAAATCACCTCTCTCTTTTTTATTTCTTGCCATTTTTCATTTTTTATAATTAAATAGTAAACCAATTGAAATGAGACTTTCTCATTTCGCTTCAGTAAAAAATGAATTAATGGTGTTTTGCAAACGACTGTTGAATAGCCATTCCTACTTCATCAATTTTGAAAGTTAAATCATCAATTGAATTGGTAATCATATTATAAATAATAATCGCCAAAGCTGAAGCTCCAATACCTGTACCTGTATTAATTAACGCTTCCGCAATACCAACTGATAATTTCGCTGCATCTGGAGTTCCTCCACCTTCACCTAAAGCAAAGAATGCTTTAATCATACCAATTACAGTTCCCATCAATGCAATCAAAGTACCAACCACAGCAATAGTAGAAATAATGTTAGTATTTTTTTCTAAACCTGGCATCTCCAAAGTTGTAGCTTCTTCTAAAGCTTTGGTCAAAGCGAACATTTTTTGCTCTTTGTCCATGGTAGTATCATTCGCTAAGTTCCTGTAAGTAGTCAAACCTTCTTTAACAACATTACCTAAAGAACCTTGTTGCTCATCACACAAATCCATAGCTTCGTTGATTTTGTTGTCATTCAACAATTGCTTAACTTCAAGTACGAAATTTTTAGTGCTTCCTTTACCTTTTGCTTTTCTTAAAGCGAAAAATCTGTCAATCCCAAAAACAAAGTCCATTAGGAAAAATGACATAAGGAAAGGAATTATAATACCTCCTTTAAATATAATACCCATAAAGTTTAAAGGATTTCCGTATTCTGAGTCTCCACCCTCAAAGTTAGATGATTGACCAAAAATCCCATAGAAAATCCCCATTGAAATTAAAATAAGAATAACAATAGTAATAGGAGCATTAATTCCACCTATTTTCGTTTTAGTGTCAGTTACAACAGTTTCGTTTGTTTCCATTTCCATTTAAATTAAATTATCATTATATTTTTTATTTTACAAGACAGCGAATTTATATAAAAACTTTTAATAATTCGCTTATTTTAAAATTTATTAGTGCAATTATAAATCAACTTTACCAATTTTGAAAATTAAAAAATACATTCAATCGCGTTAAAATTCTACTCTATATGGTATTTTGTACTTGTAAAATTCAACCCAAAATGATGTAACCTTTTAATTCTCTTTGATTTATATGATGAGATATAATTATACTTTCAAGTCAAAAAAATTATTAACTTTTTTAATAAATTATGGTTAAGAATTTTTTTAACTCCTCATTCTTAAGCAAAAACCAATCCACGATTTGTTAAAATTTAAAATTTTCTCGTTAGCTAAACTTTAAATATATTTACACACTACAACAAATAGTTATGAAGATATATACGAAAACAGGGGATAAGGGTCAGACATCATTATATGGTGGTACCAAAGTCTCTAAAAATGATGTGAGAATCGAAGCTTATGGAACAGTAGATGAATTGAATGCCTGCATCGGAATTATCAGAAGCTGTGATATAGATACGAAAATCGATGAAAATTTGATCGAAATTCAAAAGAATTTATTTCACCTTGGAGCTGAACTGGCTACGCCCAACGATAAGTTATATTTGGCCAATGGTAAATGTAGATTGCCGAAATTAATTCAAAATTCAGATATTGAGCAATTGGAGAACTGGATCGATGGAATGGAAAAGGAACTTCCGCCTTTGATGCATTTTATATTGCCCGGTGGAAATTTAGCTTCTGCTCAAGCACAATTGGCGCGAACGATTTGTAGAAGAGCCGAAAGAAGAGCAGTGGGATTGAGCGACTTAGAAGAGGTAAGGGGAGAGGTAGTCAAATATTTGAATCGATTGTCAGATTATTTGTTTGTTTTGGGTAGGCTCATCTCGCATCTTGCTAAGCATGAAGAGATAAAATGGCTTCCTAATGAGTAGAATTGCTTTGTTTTTAAACGGTTTGGCACCTAAAAAACTTCCTCAACTGAAACAATTTGATAAAATCTATTGTACCGATGGTGCATATAATTACCTCAAAAAACTCGGTGTGAAAGTCGATGTTGTGAGTGGTGATTTTGATTCGATGGATCCTGATGAAGTTTCAAGCGAAACTGAAGTTGTAAAAACCATGGACCAAGATTTTACTGATTTTGAAAAGGCCTTGCAATTAATCAAAGAAAGAAATTTCAAAGAGGTTTATGTATATGGTAGCAGTGGAATGGAACACGATCATTTTTTGGGAAACCTGAGTACTGCATTGAAATTTAAAGATGATTTAGCTTTGATTTTCTTTGATGATTATAGTTATTTCTTTTTTGCAGATCAATCAACAACTTTAGATAATTATAAAGGAAGAATCATTTCTTTGTATCCATTTCCTTTCACTAAAGGTATTTCCACAAAAGGACTTAAATATTCTCTAAACAATGAAGATTTGGATTTGACTGAGCGCATCGGCATTAGAAATCAAGCCATAGAAGATCAAGTAATCATTGAATTTAAAGAAGGCAATTTGCTTATTTTCATTAAATTAGATAAGTAAATTTAATTTCTATTGAATAAACAAAAGTAGTGGTGGGAATATAAAATCAAAATTAATGTATTGTTTGGAGTTTTAATCATAAATTCTAAACCTTCTATTTAACATAATATATATTATAGGTAAATTAATTGTAAATGATTAATCATAGAATTTTCAATAAATCAGCTAACGAAGCTATGCCTTGAAAATCTTCAACTGAATCATCCATTTGACCAAATCCATAATTGCAATAGATAAAATCCAATCCATTGAAAGTTGCAGCCTCATAATCAAGCGAAGTATCTCCGATATAAACCGATGATTCAGCAATTAATTCATTTCGTTGCATCAAAAGTTGCACATTAAAATCCTTGGATTTCCCTGTTTTACCGTGCGATAAAAAATCTTTGAATAATTCTTCAAATCCGAAAAACTCAATAAATCCTTCTATATATCCGTCTTGACAATTGCTTACTATATATAAATCATATTTGCTTTTCAATTCGTTCAAAGTTTCTTCGACATCTTTGTAAAGTTTCCCTCCGTATTTTCTGATGATTTTATTTTCGTTTTTAATGATCTCAATTAAAATTAAATCTATCATTTCATCTGAAATCTCAGGAAATAAATCCCTTAAAATATCTTTGGGCAACAGACCCATGTATTGATTCATATCGTCGATTTTCAATGGATTTTGGATCAAATCAAAATTGATTAAAACCTCTGACCAATTCTCAACCAAAGTCGCTCTGGAATCCCAAAGCGTTCCATCTAAATCAAAAATTAAATTACTGTATTTCAAACTATTAAATAATTCAATTAAACATTTAGTTCAAAATCAATCATACAATAAATATTGACTTCGAACTTTCATAAATTCTTCCAAATCATCTTTCCAAGTTGCTTTTATTTCTTCTTCCGTCCAACCTGCGTCGATTTGTTTTCTCAACTCTTCAGTACCTGCAAGTTTATCGATCCAATATGCACCTGATTGTTTGATCCAGAATTCATCTTTACCAACATAATTTTTTCTCGCTTTGATCAACCAATCCAATCGAATTTCAGATAAAAATTCTATATTGCTCAAATCTTCACCATAACAAACTTCTCCTTTGAATCTTGGATTGCTCGCTCCAGCATTGGGCTGAGGAATGAATTCATAAGGCATGTTTTCTAAATAAGGCGATCCATACACCTGAAAAGGTTTGTCCGTTCCCCTACCTTCACTTCCATTAAAAGCTTCGAAAAAACAAGTCGATGGATATAAATTGATCGAATGATCATTGGGTAAATTCGGTGAAGGTTTGATCGGCAATGAATATTTCGTTTGGTGTGTATAATTTTTCAAAGGAATAACTTGCAAATCACATTGAACACCATTTTCCAACCATTTTTCACCATTGATCATCAATGCATATTCACCTATCGTCATTCCATAAACTACTGGAACTGGATGCATACCCACAAAAGTTTTATGTTTTTCTTTTAAAACAGGACCATCTACATAGTGTCCATTAGGATTGGGTCGATCGAGAACTATGACTTTTTTATCAAATTCCGCAGCAGCTTCCATAATATAGTGCAGCGTAGAGATATAGGTATAGAATCTCGCTCCAACATCTTGAATATCAAATAATATAATATCTAAATCAGCATATTGCGATTTAGTGGGCTTTTTATTTTTTCCATAAAGCGAAATGATTGGAAGTCCGGTTTTGGTGTCTTTACCAGATTTTACAGTTTCACCCGCATCAACATCACCTCGAAATCCGTGTTCAGGTGAAAATATTTTTCTTACATCAATTTCATTTTCCAATAAAAAATCAACTATACTGATTGATTCGAAAATTGCACAACTTCCCATTTCTGTGTTTTTTTCACAACTTTTCTTTCCAATAATTTTTGCTCCATCGGTCACACCAGTTTGATTGGTCACCACTCCTACCCGTTTATTTTTCAATAATGGCAGATATAAATTCGGCTGTTGTGCGGCTGTTAAAATTTCACCCAAATTGTTTTGTGCATATGAGAAATTGGATAGAAATAAAGCAATTAGTGTATATTTGAAAAGTTTTTTTAACATAAATAATTAGAATTTGAATTTCACCTGGTGGTTTGCAAAAAAAATTGCGTTTGGTAAAAGTAGCAAAAATAACCTTTCTACAACAATAATTCGCATAGGTCAAATTGCAGTAGCAATTGGAATAATGGTTGCTTTGATCACTCTTTCCACTGGAATTGGTGCAAGAAAAGGTATCAAAGAAAAACTGGCTGATTTCAATGGACACATCACTGTTAAGCCATATAACAGTAATCTCTCATTCAATTCTGATTCCGTTTCACTTCAACAAGATTTCTACCCAACTTTGAGTGAAGTTCCTGAAATCGAACACATTCAAGCCATCGCTACCAAAAGTGGAATCATACGCACTCCTGATAATTTTAGTGGAATCGTTCTTAAAGGTGTTGGAAGTGATTTTGATCAAAATCGATTTGCTCCATATATCATCAAAGGAAATTTTCCGAAAATCTCAGAAGATCAACTTTCATCTGAAGTTGTTCTTCCTCAAAAAATAGCAAACGAACTTCATTTGGATGTGGACAGCAGTTTTATTTGTTATTTCATCCAAGATTCCAGAAAACCAATTTACAGGCGATTTACAGTTTCTGGAATTTTCACAACTGATATTAAAGATTTCGATGATGTTTATGTTATTGGTGACATCAAACAGATTCAACGACTGAATCGATGGGATGAAAATACGGTTGGAGGTTTTGAATTATTTACAAAGGATATCGAAAAAATAGATGAAGTCACTCAAAAAGTAAACGACGCCATAGATTTTCAATTGTATGCACAATCCGCCACGAGTTCATTTAGTCAAATCAATGATTGGATTGAAATTTTTGACACTAATATTTTTGTCGTTCTATTTATAATGATGGTCGTAGTTGTCATCAATATGATCATGGTTTTATTGATTTTAATTTTGGAACGCACACATTCCATTGGTTTATTGAAAACATTGGGTGCAACGAATTGGAGAATTAGAATTATTTTCGTCTATTATGCAGTATTTATTATGATTCCAGGATTGGTGGTTGGAAATCTAATTGGTTTAGGATTATTATTGATTCAAAAATATTTTAAAATCATCAAACTTCCAGCCGAAAACTATTATTTATCGACTGCACCAGTGCATTTGGATACCACACAGATCATTATTTTAAATATCAGTGCAATTATTATCTCTGGAATTGTACTTTTACTTCCATCCTATTTGATTTCTAAAATCACTCCAAGTCAAGCTATGAAAGCGAATCAAATTTAACTATAACATTTATACTGAAAACTTTAACAATAAACTTAGAGTCAAAATTTAATACCTTATCATAAAATTCGTAATTTTGCAGTGGAAATAGATTAAATTACTATTTTCATTAGGTTTAAGTTGGTTAGGGGAATTCCCTTGCTCATTGAGCAAGGGATTCTTCTTTTTATAAAATATTTCTCAAAAGACTTGTAACTTTTTCTCTACTTATACTACTCATACCAATAAATACATTTTTTAAATTGAAGTCGAAGGAAACTGAGTTTACGCAATTGATTGAAGACAACCAAGGCATTGTTCACAAGATTTGTAGGGTTTATACTTCTACACTTGAGGAGCATGAAGACCTTTTTCAAGAAATTGTTTTACAACTTTGGAAATCCTACGACTCATTCAAAGGTGACTCTAAATTCAGTACGTGGATGTATAGAGTGAGTTTGAATACCGCAATTACACTTATAAGAAAAAAGAAAAGAAATGTAATGACTTCTTCAATCGATAGCCAAAGTTACTTTGACATAAAAGCAAGTGAAAGTGACAAGGAAAAGGAAGAACAACTGAAGGTTTTATATCGTGCAATCAAAAAATTAAACGATGTAGAACGAGCTTTGGTCTTACTTTATCTGGAAGATATGTCATACAAAGAAATTGCATCTACCATGGGAATTTCTGAGGTCAATGCAAGGGTAAAAATGAGTAGAATTAGAGTGAAGTTAAAAGAACTAATGACTTTGGAAGAATGATTGGGAACGAAAATAATACGAATAAAGAAAATGATTTCTTGAAGTCTATTTGGCAAAGCCAAAAAGAAGAAAAAACCTATGATTCAAAAGCAATTTTCAAAATGATTCATAGAAAATCCATCAATGCTGTTCAATGGCTTTTTATCATTACAGTAATTGAATTTATGATCGGAATTTCTATCTCATTGTGGTTGCTTCTTTCTGGAAAACACTTTTTTTCCAACGAAAAAATTGACTTGGTCGGACAAGCAGAATATACCAAAATGGAAAATTTCTCACATTTAGGAATTATCGGTTCCATATTTTTAATTGCAATCGTATTTTATTTCTACAGAAAAATTTCCTCAACTCTTGCCGTTCAACAATTGATTCAAAACATTATCAACTTTAGAAAAACAGTGATCGGATTTATCATTTTTTGGTTGGTCCTCATCATCATACTTAT
>DEQC01000090.1 GCA_002359055.1 Flavobacteriales bacterium UBA3376
GCATTGGCTGCGCATGATGCTATCGTTGAAACTCATGGAGCATTGAAGCAATTGGCAGTAGCATTGAACAAAATCGGAAATGATATTCGTCTATTGGCTTCAGGACCGCGTTCAGGGATTGGAGAAATTTTCATTCCTGAAAATGAACCCGGATCTTCAATTATGCCTGGAAAAGTAAATCCAACGCAAGCAGAAGCTTTGACTATGGTTGCTGCTCAAGTGATGGGCAACGATGTAGCGATTACCATCGGTGGAACTCAAGGGCATTTTGAATTGAACGTTTTCAAACCTATGATGGCATATAACTTTTTACAAAGTGCACAATTGTTAGGTGATGCTTGTGTTTCTTTTGATGAACATTGTGCAAAAGGCATCGAGCCAAATCATGAAAGAATCAATGAGTTGTTGAATAATTCATTGATGTTAGTAACTGCTTTAAATACAAAAATCGGTTATTATAAAGCAGCTGAAATTGCTCAAACAGCTCACAAAAACGGAACTACACTTAGAGAAGAAGCGGTTCGTTTGGGATATGTTACGGAAGAGGAATTTGATGCTTGGGTGAGACCTGAAGATATGGTTTAAATCGATAATTTATATTAAAAAAAGTAAGCCGCTTCAATTTGAAGCGGCTTACTTTTTTATCGACTAAAGTGAATTATTTCTTAATTACTTTAAAGCTTTGCACTTTTCCGTCAGCATGAATTCTTAAAACATAAACTCCAGGTTTCATGTCTTTAAGGTTGATGCTTTTGTTGTTCATACCATTGAATTGATTGATTCTTCTTCCTGTTTCATCAAAGATTTCAATGGATTGAATTTGATTTTTACCATTGATATGTAATTCATCGATCACAGGATTTGGATAAATACTGAACATATTTGTGTTCAAATCAATTGTGCTTAATTGTAAGAATACTGTGATTGCAAATAGTTCACTTTCGCATCCATTGATGGTTTGACTTACATAATAAGTTGTTTGATCAACCAATTCTGTACTTTCATCCAATGGAGTTTCTCCATTTTCATCAGCATACCAATTCAAATCTCCTGAAGCTTCTACAGTTAAGTCAGCTAAAGTTTCTCCTAATGTAAAGAATTGCTCAGAATCTCCAGTTGGAGCATCAGGTGTTTCTTGAACTTCAACAGTATATGCGATTCTTTCCGATTCACAAGTTTCGACATCGCCTGTTTGAACTTTCCAATTATAGAAGAAATAATAAACAGTTGTGTTTGTTTCAGCATTATTAATTGTTCCGCCTGTGACAGTACCAACGTCTCCAATTGGATAAGGAAAGCCTTCATGTTCAGTAGAGAATTCTCTAATCATCTCTGGGCTTGATGCAGCTACAAGTCTATAAGTATTTCCAGCTTCTACAGAGAAGTTGATTGGAACTTCAAATTGAACAGGTGAACTTGCGTTACCTGCTGGACAAGCAACTGTAGTTTCTTCAATTAAATTCCAATTCTCATCTAAAAGTTGCATAACCAAATCTCCTGGTGAATTAGAAGCTAAATAAACATCAACTGAATTGATAGTAAACGCTTCTGTAGTAGTAAATGTTAATCCCCAAGGTGATGTGCCTGGATTTACTGTGGATGATGAATTTGTAGCAGGAGCTAATCTTGCACCTCCTTCAATAATCTCACCATCTCCTTCACTTCCATAGTTGATGGCTTGTGCCCAATAGGTAGTTGTTTCACTCAATTCAGGTGTAGTAAACTCAAATCCTGTGAAAATTGGTGTAGTAGAAGTTTCAGTATCATACCAACGAACCAATTCTCCATTGGTGTTTGCGATCAAAGTCGCTGATGAATCTTCACATGTGAAATCAGGACCTTCAATTGAAAGGCTTGGAGTGATACAACTCGCATCCAAATTAATCATTGCGAAAAACTGTGCAGAACCTGCTTTGATAATCGAGCTGCTTCCTCCATTGTTCATATCTATCAAATGAATCCCAGCACTATTTGTCCATAAAATATTTCCATCTCCTGTTTGAATCGCACCTCTTGCTCCTGATTGTGATGAATAAAATATTTCTTCACCTGTTTCAATATCGAAGATATAAACTCCAGAAGGGCTACTGAAAGTCGAAACTAATAGATGACCATCTTGTGTAATCCACATTTGCTGAGCGAAGTTAAGAACACCAGGACTAATGGTGAATTCTATGAAATCGCCTGAATAATCTCTTCTCTCAATCGGTGAGCCTCCATCACTATAAGATATTAATACTTCTCCATTATTCATGTCAAGTACGTCAAATGGGGAACGACCATCAGTAGTGAAATGTCCTAAATGGTTTCCGTCAATGTCAAGTTGAACGATTGAATTGCTCGGTGTAGAACCTGAGTTGGCAGCATTGGTTACCCAAACCTCAGAATTATTGATTAACCTTAGACCTCTGATGTTGGCCATATTGCCTGAAATTTGAGACAAGAAGTTAGCTTCTAAATCATAACGGTATATAACGTTTTTAACTTGGTCTGTTATCCAAATTTCTTCTCCTACTTGAGCAATGCCTTTAGGTGTAGATGGATTATGTACTGATAAATCTATGAATTCTTCGGTTTCTATTTCACCCGTTTCAGAGTTTAATAGATGTACGTAGGGTGATTGAATCACCGCTATGTATTCTTGCGCATTTGTTATACAAAATGATAACAATAATAAAGTAAAACAAAGTAAATGTTTTCTCATAATGTGTAAAATTAAGTGTTAATTCGATAAAGTTAATGAGTTTTTTCCATATACAGGAATTGTTAATTGTTTTAAGTTAAATCATTCACAATTGTTGATATAAAGACTTACAATTTCATCATAAACTTTGTTGTAAAAATGATTGGCTGATTCAGTAGAATATTGCTCTAATCTTTCCTCAGCATAGATTTTATATTCTTTTTTCTTCATTTTCTTTTTGTTCTTTTTTAAATCTTCCAAATAAGAAGTTCTAAATTGAATAAAATCATCATATTCATTTTTGTTATTTGTAGTTATTAACTGAGTTACATCACTTAATTGTTCTTTGTATTTATTTAGAAAATTAGGACAATTTTTTCCAAAATATTCAATCGAATTGTTGAACCTTAAAGCTACATTGTTGGGTGAAAATATATCTGAACCAATGACGTGAATAGGCAATATTGCGTATTCGTTGTCATTTGCTTGAAAGTAAAAATTTATTGGGTCAACATAACAATTGGATTTGTCCTTATTTGTACAACTAACGAGATTATAATGGAAAATAGTTAATTTTGCATTTGAATAATAAACAGGAAGGAGATAATCTCCGTTATAATATTTGATTTTATCACCTTTTTGAAATTTAGCGACTTTTGTCTTCTGAAATCTATGTTCAGTTACTTTATTTGTTAAATTATTGTGTTTATAAAGATTAATTGAACGAATGTCTGAAATTGGAATCTTTTCGTTTTTTGCATTTTTATCTTTTCTGAAATGATAAAATCGATTGGCCAACCCAAGGTTCCGTTCTTTTGGATTGAAAGCGCTAAGCGTGTTGACCATTTGATTGCTTATCACCGGCTTGTTTTGGAAATCCAAAACATACCCTGATTTTATAGTTCCATCTTCCAACTCTACCTCTGCTTTGTAATAAACGTTTTTTCCAAAGTTTAATATGAGCTGTGCACTTGCATTCATACTAACTAAAAATGTCAGTAAAAGTAAAATATTCTTGTTCATTTATTTGTGTTTGCGTGCTAACTTAAAGACTTTAAACGAAATTTGAAAATTAATCAATAAAAGGTATTTTTAGTTGAATTGAAATTTGCTTCTTTTGTTGAGTATTGAGATTTGAAAGTGAAAGTCCCAATAATCTCACCGGTTTGTCGAAAGGTCTTGCCCACCAAAGGTTTTTACTTGTATTGAAAATGTTTTTTTCTGAATCAAAAAAGTCGATTTCAGTTTTACTTCTGGTGAATTGAGAGAAATCTTTGTACTTGATTTTGAGTGTCAAAGTTCTTCCTTTGATATTTTGTTTTTCTAATCGATAAACCAATTCACTTGAAAGTTCTTGCAGTTTCTTAAAAACATCTTCTTCCAATTGAAGATCATCTGTGAAAGTTTGTTCAACAGCTAAGCTTTTACGGATGCGATTTGGGTTGACTTTCGAATGATGAATTCCTCTGACAATGTTGTAAAAGTGTTTGCCGCTTTTACCAAAAAGATCAATCATTTCGTTTAATTCCTTTTGTTTCAGATCTTTGCCGTTGAATATGCCTAAAGCTTTCATTCTTCCAGCGGTTACTTTTCCGACTCCATAGAATCTATCGATGGGTAAATCTTCTAAAAATTCTATGACATGTTCGGGATGAATGGTTTTTTGGCCATTGGGTTTGTTGATGTCTGACGCGACTTTGGCTAAGAATTTATTGATTGAAATACCAGCTGATGCGGTTAATCCTGTTTTATCGAAGATTTTTTGACGAATTTCTCTGGCAATTTCATTGGCTGAATCCATGGATTTTTTGTTGTTGGTTACATCCAAATAAGCTTCATCTAAAGACAAAGGTTCGACTAAGTCAGTGTACTCAAAAAAGATTTTCCTGATTTGGTTGGATATTTCTTTGTATCGAGCAAATCTCGGTTTAACAAAAATCAATTGAGGACATTTTTCTTTGGCCAATTTACTTGGCATGGCAGAGCGCACACCAAATTTTCTTGCTTCATAACTCGCTGCAGCAACAACACCTCTGTGAATTCCACCAACGGCAATGGGTTTGCCCTTTAATTCAGGATTATCATGTTGTTCTACAGATGCAAAAAATGCATCCATATCGATATGTATAATCTTTCGAATGGGAATATCCATAGGTCAAAATTACGAACAATTTTTTTCAAACGATTTTTCAAATCCATCATTTTGTATAAGTTGCAAAAAAAAACTCCTTGAAAATTTCAAGGAGTTTTAAAGATATTAATGAGCGAAAATTATCTTCTGTTTTTTGATCTTTTACCTTTTTTACCATAGCGGTCATAAGCCAATCTTACAGCCTTGTTTACATCGATCACTCCACCAGTTGCAGAGATATCGCTGAACTTTCTTGGTTCACCTTCAGAACCAACTTTTACGATTTCATGAGAAACGTTTACAGTTTCAAATAAGATTTCTTTTACTTCTTGAGAAGTTAAATGTGGGAAATATGACCACAACAATGCAGCACATCCTGCAGCAACTGGCGATGCCATAGAGGTTCCTTGTGCGTATCTATAAGAGTTGTTTTGAATGGTTGAATACATTTCAGTTCCTGGAGCGAACAAGTCAACTTTAATTTCTCCAAAGTTAGAAAACGAAGCTTTTAGATTTTCAGGATATCTTGTGCTCGCACCTACAGTGATCCAATTTTCAGTAAAACTAATCATAGAATCATCTTCATAATTCGAAGGGTAATTATAATTCCAATCCAAATCTTTGTTGTCATTTCCAGCAGCGTGGAACATTAAAACACCTTTGCTATCTGCATATCTAATGGCTTCTCTCACCAATTCTTTGTTAGGAGAAAAAGGTTTTCCAAAGCTCATATTCAAAATTTTCGCTCCGTTGTCCACTGCATAACGAATAGCATTTGCAACGTCTTCGTCTCTTTCGTCACCATCTCCAACCATACGAACTGACATCAATTTTACATGACCTCCAGCAACACCATTGATTCCTAAATCATTGTCTCGAGTTGCACCGATCAAACCTGCAACGTGAGTTCCGTGGAATGCATCAGGACCTTCAACTTCGTTGCTTCCATAACCTTTTACATTTAGTTTTCCATTGGTCGGATCGAAATCTTTGTTGAATGCATAAAGCAAATCATCTTTAGCTCTTTTTTCTATTCCTTCGAAATCTTTTTCTGCTTCAGTGATGATTTCTTTAAGAGTCAAACCACGGAATCCTTCATTGGCTTCGATCAAGAAAGTTAGTCGATCGATATTCTCTTTATCACTTTCAGTGTTGTTAGGAAGTTTAGCAATATTTTCTTGGGTCAATTGGATATCACCTGCAAAATTTTGCAAATCATTTAAGAAAGCGAAGATTTTTGCAGCTTCATTGCTCGAACTTTCCAAACGAGCTTTTGCAGAATAATATTTAGTTGCCCATTCTTTTTTTGCTCTCAAATAAGTTTGGTATTTATCAGGCATTTTTCTCATGTTTTCCATGTTTTTTGCCTTGTTGTCTGAGTCGAATAAATCCTCATACATCACTACCACACGAGTAGCTTCGTAAGTATCTTTGTTGTAAGCGTTCCCTTCATTGTCGGTCACGAAATCCCATCCATGAGTATCGTCTATATAACCATTGTTGTCGTCGTCTCTATTGTTGTTTGCAACTTCTTTTGGGTTGACCCAAATTTCATTTTTCAAATCTTCATGGTCGATTTGAATTCCACTGTCCAACACGCCAACCACTATGGTCGTAGGTTTCATCTTTTTAGATTTAAGAAACTCTAAAGCAGAATCAGTTCCAACTCCATAAATTCCTGTTTTTTCAAAATCATTATGGAACCAATTTCTTTTTTCTAATTCTTCTTGATCAACTTCTTTTGTTTGTGCAAATGCATTGAAACCAAATGACAGCACAAATAAAGACAAAATTAATTTCTTCATATTACTATTGGATTAAATTTAAAATTACCTTAAATGAATTTGCTAAAGTACAATTTGTTTATAAATAGATTGAATTATTATAGAATTCAAAAGTTTCAAAGATATCATCTAATTTTTTGCTAACACAAATAGAATTTCTTAATAAAAAGATAATTTCTATCCAAAGTTGATAAGTTGTGATATTTGATTTGAGTTTTATTTGTTGCTACCATTCTAAACATCTATTTTTGGGCAGTATAAATTTCACACAAAATCTCAAAATAAATGTCAACTTACGTAGTAGTAGGTCTCCAGTTTGGAGATGAAGGAAAAGGGAAAATCACAGATGTTTTATCGGCCAAATCTGATTATGTCGTTCGATTCCAAGGTGGAAATAATGCCGGACATACAGTTTATGTAGGTGAAGATAAATTTGTTCTTCATCTATTGCCTTCCGGTGTTTTACAATCACAAGGTAAATGTAT
The DNA here is from genome assembly GCA_002359055.1 of Flavobacteriales bacterium UBA3376. Lineage (GTDB taxonomy): Bacteria > Bacteroidota > Bacteroidia > Flavobacteriales > Weeksellaceae > Moheibacter. Next base: position 7,084 of record DEQC01000090.1, read on the forward strand.
CATCGGTAGTGGAGTGGTGGTCAATCCTCAAAGTTTTTTGGATGAAGTAGCTGCTTTGGAAAGTAGAGGTCTGTCAAGCGACCATATTTTTATCGATAGACGTGCGCACATAATTATGCCTTACCACATTTTGTTGGATACTTATCGAGAAGAAGCTGCAGGTAAAGATTCTATCGGAACTACCAAAAGAGGAATTGGACCTTGCTATGAAGATAAGGTGGCGAGGGTCGGAATTCGAGCCATCGATCTGTTGAATCCTGAAGTTTTAAAAGAAAAACTAAAAATCAACTTAGAAATTAAAAATACTTTATTTGAAAAGTTGTTCGATAAACCTGCTTTGGATTTTGATGAAATTTATCAAGACTATTTAGAATACGGTGAAAAAATAAAACATCGCATCATGGATGCGGTGGTTGAAGTCAATGATGCAATTGACGAAGGGAAAAATGTACTTTTCGAAGGAGCACAAGCATTGATGTTAGATATCGATTACGGAACTTATCCATTTGTTACTTCTTCTTCGCCTTCGACTGGAGGTGTTTGTATAGGAGCGGGAGTTCCTCCTACGAAATTACACAACTTGATCGGAGTTTCTAAAGCTTATTGCACAAGAGTTGGAAATGGACCTTTTCCGACGGAATTGGACGATGAGATAGGAGAAAAAATCAGAGAAGTTGGTCAAGAATTCGGCGCTTCAACGGGAAGACCGAGAAGAACAGGTTGGTTGGATTTGGTGATGCTTCGCCATGCATGTAGAATCAACGGGATTACACATTTGGTGATTACAAAATTGGATGTACTTACAGGATTTGATACCATAAAAGTTTGTACAGCTTACAAAACTGAAGATGGTGAAATCAAACAAAATTTCACAGCTTCTACAACCAAGTTGGATAGTTATGAACCGGTTTATGAAGAACTGAAAGGCTGGAGTGAAGATATTTGTGGAATCAATGCTTTTGATGATTTACCAAAGAATGCACAAGATTATATTCGCTTTATAGAAGAATATTTAGGCGTTGAAATTTATTTAGTATCAGTAGGTCCAGACCGCTCACAAAATATAATTAGAAAAGAATTGTTTTAATTCTATAGCAATCGAATGTAAAAGAGGACGGATTTCGTCCTCTTTTTGTTTGAGGTTTTTCAATTTAAATTTATTTCTTAAATCATTAGATTTGTAAATCAAATATTTCAAAAATGCACACAAAATATCAAAATCCATTGGCTTCTCGTTACAGTAGCGATGAAATGTTGTATAACTTTTCTCCTCAAATGAAATTTTCTACTTGGAGGAAATTATGGTTGGCCCTGGCTGAAATTCAAAAAGATTTAGGCTTGGATATCAGTGAAGTGCAGTTGGAAGAAATTCGAAAAAATATCGATAATATAGATTTTGAAGTTGCTGCGAAATATGAAAAGAAATTCCGTCACGATGTGATGGCACATGTGCATACTCTAGGTGAAGTTGCTCCCAAAGCTATGCCGATTTTGCATTTAGGAGTTACTTCTGCATTTGTTCAGGACAATACCGATTTGGTGCAAATTAGAGAAGGTTTGTTGTTGGTGAAAAAGAAATTGATCAATGTTATACAAGCTTTACATGATTTCGCCTTGGAATACAAAGATTTGCCAACGCTTGGATTTACACATTTTCAAGCAGCACAACTTACAACTGTAGGTAAGCGCGCTACACTTTGGTTACAATCGGTTTTATTGGATTTTGAAGAATTGGAATTCAGAATCGATAATCTTCGCTTTAGAGGAGTGAAAGGAACTACGGGTACTGCGGCGAGTTTCAAAGAATTGTTTGATGGTGATTATGAAAAAGTAAAGGCTTTGGATCAAAGACTGTCAGAACGTTTTGGATTTAAAAAGGTTTTAGGTGTAACTGGCCAAACGTATGATAGAAAAATTGACGCAGAAGTTTTGGCAACTTTGTCCAATATAGCTCAGACTGCACATAAATTTTCAAATGATATCCGTTTGCTTCAAAGTCTAAAAGAAATTGAAGAACCTTTCGGCAAATCTCAAATCGGATCTTCTGCCATGGCTTATAAAAGAAATCCGATGAGAAGTGAACGCATGTCAGCTTTGTCGAAATTTGTAATTTCATTGGCGAGTAGTCCGGCCATGGTTGCAGCTACACAATGGTTTGAAAGAACTCTTGATGATTCTGCCAATAAGCGATTGAGCATTCCACAAGCATTTTTAGCTATAGACGCAATTCTAATTATTTGGAACAATGTTTTGGATGGATTGGTTGTTTATCCAAAAGTAATCGAAAAGCATATAGAAGAAGAACTTCCTTTTATGGCAACAGAAAATAT
>DEQC01000022.1:0-20084 GCA_002359055.1 Flavobacteriales bacterium UBA3376
TGTCCACGTCCAGCAGTACCGCCGTTTCCACTCGCTTGTCCCCTTCCTTTGCGGAAATTATTTTTAACTGAACCTGCTGCAGGTTTTAAATTATTTAATTTCATAATTTTTGTTTTTGTACAAAGTACAATGTCAAAACTAAAAGTGGTGTTTGGTTACCACCTTTGATGCATTGTACGATAAAATTTATCGTTCAACTTCTACTAAATGCTGAATTTTTCTGATCATGCCCTCGATAGCAGGAGTAGATTCGTGTTCTACCACCTGATTCATCTTCTTTAAACCCAAAGCAATCAAAGTTGCTTTTTGAGATTTCTCACGATTGATTGCGCTACGTACTTGTTTAACTCTTACTTTACTCATCTTTTCGCCTTTTAACCATTAAACACTTTACTGATAGAAATTCCTCTATCTCTTGCAACTTGATCAACGTTTCTCATTCCCAATAGAGTTTTGAAAGTAGCTTTCACTACGTTGTGTGGGTTTGAAGAACCTTTTGATTTTGACAATACATCTTGTACTCCAGCAGATTCTAAAACTGCACGCACAGAACCACCAGCAATTACTCCAGTACCTTCTGATGCAGGTCTCAAAAATACTTGAGCTCCACCATATCTTGTTTCATTGGTGTGTGGAATTGTACTTCCATTCAAAGGTATTCTCACTAAGTTTTTCTTTGCTTCTTCAACTGCTTTAGCAATTGCACTTGCAACTTCCTTAGATTTACCTAATCCGTAACCAGCAACTCCTTTTCCGTCGCCCACAACTACGATAGCTGTGAAACCAAAAGTACGACCTCCTTTAGTTACTTTAGTTACACGTTGAACGCCTACCAAACGGTCAGTTAATTCTAATCCCGCTGGTTTTACTCTTTCTATGTTTTTATATCCTAACATGTTATTTTTTCTTAGAATTTTAGACCACCTTCTCTAGCTCCGTCAGCCAAAGCTTTGATTCTACCATGATATACAAAACCGTTACGGTCAAATACAATAGTTTCTACACCTTTTGCTTTCGCTTTTTCTGCGATTAATTTACCTACTGAATTTGCCTTTTCAGTTTTAGTAGACCCTTCTACTTTCTCTCTTGATGATGCTGAAGCTATTGTTACACCTGCATTGTCATCAACCAATTGAGCGTAAATTTCTTTATTGGAACGATATACTGACAAACGTGGTCTTTCAGCTGTTCCAAAGATATTACGACGAACACGTCTTTTTATCTTTTGTCTTTTTTCTGTTTTTGATAGTGCCATTGTTCGATTATATATTATTATGCAGACTTACCTGCTTTTCTTCTTAATTCTTCTCCTACAAACTTAATTCCTTTTCCTTTGTAAGGTTCAGGCTTACGGAATGAACGGATTTTCGCTGCAACCATTCCTAATAACTGATTGTCATGCGAAGTCAAAGTGATGATAGGATTCTTTCCTTTGTCCGATACAGTCTCGATTTTGATTGCTTCTGGTAATTCCATCACGATATTGTGAGCGAAACCTAAGGACAAATCCAATCTTTGACCTTGGTGAGATGCTCTAAATCCAACACCTACCAATTCAAGTTTTTTGGTAAATCCTTCCGATACACCAATTACCATATTATTGATCAAACTTCTATAAAGCCCATGAAGCTCTCTGTCTTGCTTCGCATCTGATGGCCTTACTATTGTCAATTCATTTCCTTCAAAATTTAACTCAAATCCTTCTTTGATCGTTTGAGTCATTTCTGCATTTTTCCCTTTTACAGTTACAACACCGTCTTTATACTCGACTGTTACACCTGCTGGAATTGTTATAATTGCGTTACCTATTCTAGACATTTTCTTTCTTTTAAATCAATTAATAAACAAAGCATAACACCTCACCTCCAACATTCTCTTTACGAGCTTGTTTATCAGTCATTACTCCTTTCGATGTTGAAATAATAGCAATCCCCATTCCGTTCAAAACTCTCGGAAGGCTCTTAGCACCACTGTACTTTCTCAATCCAGGACTCGAATACCTTTGCATCTTTCTAATCACAGGCTCTTTGGTCACTTTATCATATTTTAAAGCGATTTTAATCGTACCCTGATAAGAGTTGTCCTCAAATTTGTAGTTCAAAATATAACCTTGTTCGAAAAGGATTTTAGTGATTTCCTTTTTAAGGTTAGAAGCAGGAATTTCCACAACTTTGTGTCCCGCCATCATCGCATTCCTAATGCGCGTCAGATAATCTGAAATTGGATCTGTTACCATAATTTATTGTTTATTTTACAGTATAGAGTCAATTCAACTCTACTTTTAAACTTAAACTGCTAAATGAATACAACTTGGAATCGTAAACATTTAAGCGTGCAAATTTAAAGATATTTTTTGATTAGTCAAATAATGAGTCAAGTATTTTTATGCTTATATTTTTAGAACTCAAACATTTTACATTCAAAGAAAAATATAATTGCTCCAAACCTTCCAAACAAAGCCTGAAATTTCTCTTCTATCTGTAAAATCATTCCTTTATGGTAAAGCCAACCAATGCCCTCAATTCCCCATAATCATACATATTGATATAAATCGAAACTGTGTCTTTTGCTCCTTCCCAAGTCAAAAGATAATTATCCAACATCACAACTCCAGCTCCAAATGGATCATTTTTACTTTTAATTGGACAACAACTTCCTAATCTATAATAATAAACATCTTCTCCATTCGGACCTGCCAAAGCGTTCAAATACCTGATTTCATTCAAAGGCCCTTCCATCTTATCGACTCCACCTACTTGAACTGGATTCTTTTCTGAAAAGCCATAAGTCGGATCAGTTGAAATTTCTGTTAATTTGAAAGTACCATCATCCTTCAAAATAACTGTGACATCTTGAGTAGTTGAACATGAAAGTATCAAGCCCAAAACTCCGAAGCAAAATAAATTTCTCATGTTTATTAATTTAATGCAAAGTGTTTTTTTATCGAGCAATATAATAATTAGATTCTTACAATTAATGGTGAATTTTAAAGAATTTTATGGATTATTGATTTTAATTTCGATTTATGAGTTTAATTCTCTTTTTGGTTTATTGGAATTTCTTTTCATGGCACACCATACCATTTGATTTTTCAGATCCACCACCAAAAAAAGAAAGAGAAAACAAAAACTGCACTCTCTCCTATTTTTGTAAATGTATATTTGTTACTGTAAGAATAAATTTATTCAGCAATGATTGAATTCAAATACTCTATCTGATCATTATTGAGATTGAATTCAATTCCTTCAAAAGCTTTGTCAATTATTTCTTCAAGAATCTTTATTAATTCGAAACTCTTAAACCTATCTCCACTTCTAAAAGTTCCACTCTTAGAAGAGTTGCCAAAAATATACCTAACACCATCTACGGCAAAGTTTGGTGAATCTGTATATTTAGTTTTCAACAATACTTTATCAGAAGATTTAATTAGCAATTGAGCATCATTACTTTTGATTGGAAGCAAAAATGATATAAGTTTCAAATTATCATAATCTTCAGAATACCATATATTTTCATTTGTTGTAGTTACAACTCCAAAATAATTTTCATTTTTTTGAATGATGCGTAATGCATATTCCGGGTCGAATGAAGGTAAAACCACAAGTGTCAAATGAGTGTTGTAAAAATTCTCATTCAATATTTTTTGACGTAATTTGATATGATAAATATATTGACTTTCAGACATTGTCAACAAACTTTCATTCGGTCTAAGATTCTGTCCGAATGAAAATATATGAAAAATTAAAAATATTGAAACGAAAAAACGGATTGTAATAAAATTCATATTTATTAAATTTCACAATCCGTAATTTACAAATAAAACGTGTATTTAGTTTAAATTTTTGTATCAAGTGCTTTCACTGCTTTATCGACTGCATCTTGAATAGCATCGACCAATTTTTCATAATCATCGCCCTCTTTCCAATTCCCTTTGATTCTTGAGTATGTGCTATATTTTTCTTTTTGAATTATCGAATTATCTTCCAAATCAAAAGTATCTATCCAAACATACGCAAAACCATCTTTACCTATTTCAATCATACCATAATAGCTGACTATCATTCCAAAGGACACAGAAATTATCATGAGTTCATCGATTTGATGAGTGGATTTAAATTTTCTATAATCTTTGTTCGCATAGACTTTGCCAGGTTGCTTTTCATCGAAAGGTTCTAAATTTTCAAAGTTTAGATTTTCACTAATCAATTGATAAGGTTTCTTATAAAATTTCAATATTGCTTCAATTTCGGCTTCCATTTTTTCAGTCACCTTAATTCTTGGTTCGACTTTTTTCAATGGTTCTTTAAATCTATTGCCCGGCGTCAAAACAATATCCAAAATTCCTTGACCTCCTGCTTTTGCCACAGTTATACTATCGACAACTACAACTACACCGACTTTTTTATCGTTGATAAAACTTTGGTGATCCAATGAAACTCGGGACACACAACTCGTTACAAGAGCTATAAATAAAAAGCCTAATAAAAGTTTAATTATTTTCATTTTAATTAAAATTACGCAGAATGATTTTATTATTGATTGATAAAGATTATTATTGAAAATTCAACTCATCAGTATTTCTATCTAAAATCAAAGGCTAAAGAAACCTGAAATCAGTTTAGTTTAGCCTTGATTGTATTTATATAAATTTATTTATTCAGTAACCGCAAAAGTAGAAATTACAATTTGTTTTTCATCTATATTATTAGGGTTACTTATAGTGATTCCGTATTCGCCTGGCTCAAGGTCTGAGAATTCTAACAAATCAAAGTCTTCGAAATATTCAAATGAATACAGTTGAGCTTTCGTATTAGCAACAATCAATTCGCAATTGATCATAGCTGAAACATCAATTTCAAACCAAAACTTTAGTCAAGGTAGAATCTTGGGGCAAATCTAATAAAATTTTCTTGTACTTAACTGAATCGATAGGTTTTGTTATTCTCGAACAATATAAAATCAGAAAAACTATTAAAGACAATTCAGATCATCCTAATGGATGGCATTTCAAATTTTTGTTTTTTTTTGATAAATCTCTTGTAAATCATCATAAGTGAGTTGCTAAAGGTTCGTTTCCACTAAGGTTTCTATTTATAGGTGGACGGCGTTTGTGTTAGGAAGGAATTGTAACCGCAAGCGTTTTGAAAATTGGCGAGGGTGGGATTTCGGAGCACAAAACTGTCAACCAGCACTACACTTGAATAGAAGCACAAAGCTCNNNNTCCAAGTTTGCACGTCAGCCCGCATTACGCTTATACAATGTTGGGCAATCGTGCTTTCTTTTCTGTCGTCCGTGCGTAGGGAAAGACACACTCTTTGACAAGCTTTGGCAGGTGCGGTTGGCTTGAGCGGCTTGGCAAATGCGACGTATTCACGAACATGATTAAAAATCAGCATAACGTGAGTAATTGTATGGCCTTGAAGCGTACGAAATTTGGCACTATTTTTTGTCATAGTGCTTGTCAAATTCTTTTAATATTTCAGTACTATAAAATTTCATTTTAGGTCCTTTTAAATTATTCCAATCTAAATACCTTTCCTTTGAATATTTTTCATTTTTCTCTAAATTTTTCTTTAAAGCCCAAAAATCATTATCCATTTTAAAATTTTTGTATCTCGATTTTAATTTCGGCTTTAAGTGGTCTGTGAAATTCCAAGGATATTTCTTTTTAAACTGTTCTTCCGAGTCCACTTTGTAGGTTATTGCATTAGGGTCATGAGGATCATATCTAAAAGATGTTAGGGTTTCAATTGATTCAGATTTGACCCATTTAGTTTCTAAAATAAGTGAAATATTATGTTCTTGATGCTCATCAGATGGAAATGAATTTTCTTTTTCTGCAATAAATTTCAAAAGGTTCTGATGTTGTTCATTTTCACTATTGATAGAGAAACTTTGCATCTCATATTTATGAAAGAATGATATAGGCATTAAGAAAAAATTATATTGATTTAAATCATATTTAAACCAATTATTAACCATAACTACAAGTTTTATCGCATTTGTTATGTCTATTGTTAGAAAATTCCCAGAACGGCTGGTTTTAAACTTTGGATGTTTAAAGGGTTTACCGTCTTTCCGAGTTTTGTTAGAATCAATGACATAGATGCTTTTTAAATTGTTTTTATTCTCTTGTAGAATGCGAGCTTTTAAAAGCAATTCCCATGCATTGACCATGAGAATTGAAAAACTCTCTTCACGGTATTTGAAATCAGGTTTATTATAAATCTCGATTGCAGATAAAGCAGCGTGTACAGATTTTTCTAGTAAATGTTGACATCGTGATTTTCGTGCCAAATTAAAACAACTTCAATTGAGTTTCTATCTTAGGATGAAACGTACCAATAATCATAAATGGATTGTGCGATACATAATGATTTCTCTGAGTTGTTCCTAAATAAAAATAAAGGTCTTTGGTCTTTGCAAAATCGTCAAAATATTTTTTTCGAACATCCTCAATAGCTTTTTGCTCATTTCCTTTATGTCTGGCAAGGCATCTCCAAAAAAGCTGACCCGTTTCCCAGTCTTCAATCATCATATTGCTTTCTCTGCCTTCATTATCCTTATAGCGAAATTTAAATCTATAGGGTAATTTTTTCACTACCTCAAATTCATCCTTATTTTCAAATAAATTTTGTTGTGCTAAGGTAGCTTTTTGCTTAGCATTCCATTCTCTTTCTACTGGCTCTGCATAGAAATCTAAAAACTCTGTAGGTTTAAAAACAGCAAGAGAAGTCCCTATTTCTTTGTTTTTAGCTTCGCCTATTAATTCCGTTAAATTTTCATACACTTTACCTAAGCAATACCTTTTTCGCTCTTCCCAATTTCGAGCAGTATCTATATGACCAATCACTTTAATTTCTGTGTCTAATGTTTTAGGTCTATAGCTTTCTGGACGAAAATCACTAGTATTTTTTACCAAGTCCAATTCAATCCAATCGTACTTTTTGTATTGCTCGGTGTATGCACGTTTTCGAAATGGTACTGGATAGATTCTTACCCAAGTTCCATCTTCCCGAAAACCTGCGGTACAAACCAATTCATCATATTTGGCAGAAATGGTCGGGTAGGTTTTTACGGTGATTAGAACTCGAGTCAGTGCCATTTTACAAATGTTTTAAAGGGAATTCTAAGTCTTTAGTTTGCACAAGTTCATTCGCCAAATGAGAGCGATGACATTGACAGGGCTCTGCTTCAAAACAGGTCAAAGCAATGCGTCTGTATTTCTTTAGCAAGCCCAAAATCTGCTTTTGGTGGGCACTGGTTTCAGATAAAGTCGTTTTACGATAATCGGCAAATAAGCGGTCGTAATCAGCTTGTGTTTCTAACTGTTGTCGTTTATCTGAATGAATACCTACTTCCGGAATATGTATATACTCAATTCCTTGACTATTACAATATTGTTTCAGACGCGTTTTACTAAACCCAAACTTCATACTGAGGGCATTTTTACGAACATCAATTAAAAGCTTTACATTGTTAAGTAATAATTTCTGTAAATACTTCTCTAAAGAAACGCCTTCATATCCAATTGTAAATAGTGTAATTCCTTCTTCTTTTGGTATTGCTTTTTCCACTCTATCATAAAGTTTTCCTGGCAAAACATCTTTCACAATCGTACTGTGTATAGCATAAAACGGAAAGTTGAGATAAGTATGTTTAATCAATGCACTATTATTCATTTGTCCATATTCAGCAATTACTTGTTTTAAAAGCTCTTTATCTTTCACTTTCAAAGTTGAAATATAGTTTGCCTTATCTTCTTTGGTATAAGCATTTTCTGTTTCACTTAAAGCCCCTCTTTTTACCATTGCTTTCATATCCGCATTTGCAGAATAAGAATAACAACCGAATTTATAAGGCACAAAATCGTATTCCGGATTTTGTTTACGCATAGCATACAAAAACAAAATCTTTTGAAAGCGAAGTTTTTCCACTTCACCTCCTAATAATTCTATTAATGCTAATATTATTTTTCTTCTATAAAACATTGTTTAAATTTAAATAATAATAAGATTTTATATTTTTTAATTAAAACGAAGAAAACCCATACTTCTGCTCTCGTTTTGTAAAAGCATCTTCTCCTCCCTCAAGAATCTTACAAATTTCTTTACGAATAGGAGTGTCCTCAATACTTCCGGATTTGTAATTTAAAATCTCATTTTCATTTGTGGCAATTATAACTTGTTCTGCATCTGAATTAACGACTAAATTTGCATTATGAGTAACTATAATAACTTGTCTGTATTTTTTAATTTTTTTGAAAATTGGCACTAAATGATGCATAATAAAGTCGTTGTCAAGATCGTCTTCCGGTTGATCAAAAATAAAAGGCTTTAAAAATGGATCTGTAGCCAATTTTAGGCATACATAAAAAGTTCCTCTTTGGCCTACTGAAAGTTGATATATTTCTTTATTTTTAAATTTTGAGCTAGTTAAAACCCTCCAAAACTTCTTTCTGGAACTGGACAGTAAACAAGTTCTTAGAAATTTACGAGCACCATCACGAGTGAATAAATCGGAACCAAGAAGTTCCGCTAATCCAATTTTTTCTGCTTCATTTATGTCAATGATTTTTTCACCTTTTAATAATTGTATAAAACTCTCTTGGTTTTTAATGTTGAAAGTTTCTAATACTCTATCTATTCGACTTTGTCCTTTTTTCTCTCTGAATTTCTGTAAGTTTAAACATTCTAAAATGCCTTCATAAAAAATTTTATGGTTGAACTGTTCAATTGCTTCAATTTCGATTTCATAAAGAAGTTGGGAAACCAATTCTTTTTGCTCATTATTCCAATCTACTTTACCTGCTTTTAATTGTTCCCATTTTTTTTGAATAATCGAAATATAATTTTGATGTGATTCCTTTATTAAATCTGCGATTTTGCCAATTTGTTCAAACTTCTTTTTTAATTCAGTTTGTTTAGAACCTGCTTCTTTAATTTTTTTATCAATTGTATTTATATCATGTTGATATATTTCTAATTGTTCTAACAATGTGCTGATATTGCCTTTTATTCCAGCCTTTTCAAAAGATTCTTCTATTTCACCATTTTTTTCTTTTAAAGCCTTGAGTTCATTTTCTTTAGATTCTATAAGGTTTTTTAAAGAGTTCGATTGATGTTTGAAGTCTATAACAGGAATTTTATAATCATCATTTTCAATGAGCTCATTCAGACTATTAATATCATCATTAGTTGAGTTTTGAAAACGATTTAATTCATTTTGAATTTTGTTTGCTTTAATTATATATTGGTTAACCTCATTTATTTTAATTAAGTTTTGCGTGTAATCCTGAATTAATTGTTTGTTTTCTTCAGTTGTAATCGTATTAATAAGGTCTTCTTTTTCCTTTTTCTTGCTTTGATTAAACTCTTGTGAATTTGACAAATTTCCTTCATCATCTTCGAAATTCAACCAGTCTCTAATATCAAATATTTCATTAATCAATTTTTCAATTGTAGAATCAGAAAATTCAGGCTGCTCCTCATCATAAGTTGATAATTTTAAAAGGTTTTTTATTTCAGAATCTAACTTCTCTGGATTTTCGGGATCTGAAATATCCTTAACTTCACCTTGATGAATATGTAAATAATCTAAACTGTTTATTTCTCCTATTTTATAAACAGTTTCTGTATCGTCTTGTTTACGATAGGTAATTTGAAAATCATCAGAAGCTATTGAAACTTTATCAGAGCGTTGACTTTTCTTTGTTTTGCCAAAAGTCTTAGCTATTGCATCTAAAAGCAAACTTTTTCCAGTGCCCCTCCCGCCAATAATAGCTATCAGATTTGAATTTAGAGGTAATGTGTTCGAATTAAACTTTACACCCCCTTCTTCAAAAATATTTGTATTATTAATTTTGATTTCTGAGAAATGGGGTTTTGGATAGTTTTTAAGCGGATTGTCTCTTTGAACACTTACTCTTTCATTGTTTTCAAAAATAATTTGTTTGAATCCTTCAAAAGTAGGATCAGCTTTAACCCATGTATAATTGTTTTCACTGTCAGGGGTTCCAATATCTTTTAAACATCTACTATCGTTAGAAGTAGTGAAGACGGGAATTGACTTTAAATCATTCTTTTTTTCAATATAACTGGAAAGCCTATCTATATCTTGTTTATTTCGGGTTTGTAATAGAATTGTCGGATTCAAATTATAGACATCTCTTAGATAAGTTCTATCCGTTCTGCCTCTCTCTTGAAATAATCCATTGTCAGAATTGCAATGTGGGAATATGAACAATCCATTTAAAGAAGTTATTTTCTCTAAAACATCGGCAACAGACTTTCCTGAAACTGTTAGAACGCCATCAGTTTTAGGGTTGTGAACATCTATTTTAGAAAGAAATGTCTCTATCCCTTTTGACATATTCTCCTTGTTATATGGAATTGAACCAAACAATGCCAAAATATGTACGCCTGAAACATTAATTTCAACTCCACAAATTACCTTTAATAAACTATTACTATTATTTGAATGTTTTAAAAAAACATCTAAAAGGCAATTATGTTTATAATTATGATCTGTAAGAGCAATTAATCCTAAATCAGGATTATAAGTCTCAGTAAAAGCAAAAAGATTTCTCACATAATTATAACAACGTGTTTCTTCATCATCAGTAGTTCCAAAAAAATATTCTTTGCTATCATATTTCAGGGCATTTTCTTCACCTCCAACTTTACTTATATACCGCACCCATTTTTCTGGATTTTCTGTCTTTAGTTCGTTGTAATAGTTTAATAAGGGAATATATCCATCATCTAAAATCGTTTGAACTTGTAAATCCCATTTACGCCATAAAGAACCTCTTAATTCATTCATGCCAATATTATTTTTCTTCTATAAAACATTTTCTTCTGTTTCTTCCTCAAATTCCATTTTAGGTAAGTCGGCTACAATATCCACTGTTTGCACACTTACATTGATAATACTCAACAACAAATCCAAAATATATCTGGGTTTATCGTGTTCTTTTGCCCAATCGTTAGGGTCGTTGGTAATGCCACTTTTCTTATCGGTTTTTACTTGATAGCGATCCATTATCCATTCAATGGCAGATTTTCCATTAACTACATATCCATACGCTTTTTCAGGAATATTATTCAGCTCTATTTTACTATTGTAAATAATTTTATCTTTCTGGTCCCTCTTTGGAAAGCGCATTTTTTGCACTTTGTATAAATCCGGATTCAATTGAAAAGCCTCTTCCGAATCTCCACTTATTTCAACGTCATCATAAGGCGGCACTTCTTCATAGTTAAGGTGTAAATCTGCCAACTTACGACCTGCTTTGCTAAATTTCCAAAAATCACGCACATCTTCTACCAACGGCAAGCGAGGCAACATTTTTTTTAAATCATTTTCAAAAGTATTTCTGTAATCTTCACTATGTAAAATACCATAGACATAATAAAAAATATCTTCTTTGCCTACATTTTTCCCATACTGCTTTTTAGCTCTTTCCCATATAAAATCTGAAACCCCATCTCTACGAATGTACTCACTGTCTCCTGCCGCATCAAATAAACCAGGATTGGCTTTTTCTCGTTCTTCGTAATAGTAAAGTGGAAAGCATTGTGCTTTTTCTAATGTATCGAGATTTGTGATTTTATCAGTAAATAATACTGAAAAATCTTTACTTGCTCCAGAACCAGTTATAATTATAAGTTTATTCTCTAACTTTTTATTTGGAAAAAATCTTGGACTTAAACCAGGACTTTCAATAAAAGGTCTATCAAAATATAAATATTGTTTAAAAAATGGACGATATAATCCTATTGTAACTTCTTTATCAATATAATTATACTGTAATCCTCTTTCCACATCTTTTCGTAATGCACGAGTCCATTTTATTTTCTCTGGGTTAGTGTCTATAAAGTCATCTACTTTTAATTTATCATTTAGAGCTTTTTCTTTTTGATATTTAAATTGTTGTTCATTATAAAAAGCAATGAAATTCTTCATGTTATTCTCAAGCTTTTGAATTGAAGAGTTATAAACCCAATCATCTCTATTGGTAGCTACTCCAATAGCATAAGTATTAAAAAACGACTGACTTTTCATATCAAACTTCTTGTCTGGCGCCATCGGAATAAAAGTGTCAAAAACATCATTTCTCTTATTTATCCAATCTCCGTGTTCATTTGGCTTTAAAGTTTTCCATTTCATTTCAGGATTCGCCACTGAACTGAATTTGCTTATAATGGTTAGTTTTTCTTGTTGACTTAAATAATCACCAATATCGTGGTAATGGATAATTGCTTTCTCATTGGTGGCTTTCGGATTTTTCACCAATAGCGTTATGGCAATGGGTGTACGTGAACCGCTACCAAATATTTTTCCTCCTTCTTTTCTACTCAATTCACCACTAGTGCGTTGATTACCACGAAGATTAAACACCCAAATGCTTGAAAATTCCTTTTCAATGGCTTTTCGGAAACCATCAGTGCTATTTCCATCCAACCAAGCGCCATTGCTTACAAATGCAATGATTCCTCCATTTTTAGGGTCTAAACGATCGGCACTCCATCGAAAGGCTTTGATATACGCATCGTATAATGCTTTGCTCAATCCTGCGGTTGAAAGTGCTGCATAGCTTTCAGCAATACGTGCATCTAATTTCTCATACTTTTGATTTTGCGCATTATCATTTGCGTCTTTTTGGCCAATGGAATAAGGCGGATTCCCCATAATAACTCGTAATGGAGCCTTCTTTTGGCGAGCAACTCTCTCCGAATTTTCAGGGAAGGTTTCAGAAAATAGTTTATAGTTTTCGTCGGTTTCTCCTAATTGGAAAGTATCGGTAAGTACAATACCTTCAAAAGGCTCGTATTCTGAATCTTTGCCTATCAGGTCGTGGTAGGCATTTTCAATATTTACAGCTGCAATGTAATAAGCCAAAAGCACAATTTCATTAGCGTGTAATTCATATTTATATTTTCGTTTTAAATCTTCTTTTTTAATTAATCCACTTTGCAGCAAACGGGTAATAAAAGTTCCCGTACCAGTAAAAGGATCGAGTACGTGAATGTTTTCATCGGATATGCTTCGGTCAAACTCTTTTTTCAAAACATCATTTACCGAATGAATGATAAAATCCACTACTTCTATCGGAGTATAAACAATTCCCAATTGCTCTACCATTTTCGGAAAAGCAGATTTAAAGAACTTGTCGTATAATTCAATAATAATCCTTTGTTTACCTTCTGCATTGTCAATGCCTTCGGCGCGTTTACGCACAGAGTCATAAAACTTCTGCAAAGTTTCAGATTCTTCTGCCACTGATTTTCCTTCTAATGCTTCCAACATATTTTGCATTGCAGCAGATACAGCATTGTTTTTCGCAAAAGAATAACCTTCAAAAAGTGCTTCAAAAATAGGTTGGGTAATAATATGTTGCGCCAACATATCAATGGCTTGCATTTCTGAAATACTCGGATTGATATTTTTTTGTAAACCTGCTAAGAACTTATCAAAAGCTTTTCTTTGATCAGTTTTGGTTTCAATTAAATGCTTGATGCGTTCTATTTGGCGTTCAGCTATTTGCGCTACATCTTTTGCCCATTGTTCCCAATACCTACGGTCGCCTACTTTTTGGACCATTCTGGCAAATACCACCGATTGCAATTGCTCAAATTGTAATGCCATTTGGCGGCCGATATCTTTGGTCGTTTCATAAGTTGCAGAATCTTCGTTTACTTGAAAAGGATCACCGTCATTGTCAAAAGAATATTCAGGTCGTCCTACTAAAATATTGTTTGGCCTTTTCCGATTAAGCTCAATTTTATTTACTGTAGCGTTGAAACGGTCATCATGCGCACGCAAAGCATTCAGAACTGTCCAAACTACTTTATAACGTTCATTATCATCTAATGCTTTATCGGCTTCAATATCGGCAGGCACTACGACCGGAATAATAATGTATCCGTATTTTTTGCCAGGTGCTTTTCGCATTACTCTTCCCACTGACTGAACAACATCAACCTGAGAATTTCTTGCGGATAGAAATAAAACTGAATCTAACGTAGGAACATCCACGCCTTCGCTTAAAACACGCACATTGGTAATAATTCTACATTCATTATCGGGTGTCTCTTCTTTTAACCAAGCCAACATTTGGTCACGTTCTGGAGCTGCCATAGTACCATCCATGTGCTTAGAAGCAATGGTAACCATTTGCTCTTTCTTTTCTGTTGGTAAAGAACCTAAATAAGCATCTGTGGCGGTATTATAGGTAGCAGTAATCTTTTTAGAAGTAGCAATATTAGCACAAAACGCTACCGCACGTTTCATAGGCTCAGGATCGGCTTCTTTGGTACTGCCGTCATCACCCAAAAATTGTTTACTCAAGGCATTAATACAACCAATAAGTTTGGAAGCATCATCTGTGGTAATTTCTGTTTCTTGGTCAGCAATCATACGCTGCACTGCCGGAGGAACATCTTTATCATTTAAAGTTAATATCAGAACTTTATAATCGGTAAGTAAATCACGCTCAACTGCTTCTCCAAAACCAATACGGTATATTTCTTTCCCATATAAATCTTCGTCATCCATAGAACAAAGAATTGCTTCAGCTTCCGCAGCTTTACTTTTGGTATTATCATCATAAAGTCGCGGTGTGGCCGTCATATAAAGACGTTTTTTCGCTTTTATAAAGTCCGCATCATGTACTTTCGTAAATGCGGATTCATCTTCACCTGCGAGAGAAACACCTGTAGTTCGGTGCGCTTCATCACAAACAATCAAATCAAATTCAGGGAAACCATTTTTGAGCAATACTTTTTGTGCTCGTGCAATTACCTCAATGGATTGGTAAGTAGAAAAAACCACCGTCATACCAGGACGACCAGTCTTTTTTATTTGTTCAAACTGATGTAAGATATAATCTGAATCGGTAGAAGCAGGAAAAGCTAAGTCCACTACACTAAAAGAGTCGGAATCTTCATTTTTCTTTTTCTGTTTGGTAATGTCCGGATCAGAACAAATCGCAATGGCATTTATAGGTTCGTTTGCATCTGCACTCCATTCCCGCAAAGTTTGCCCAAGCAGCGCAATAGAGGGAACAAGGAAAAGAATCAATCCTTTTCCATCCGTTTCATTTTCTGCTATGCGCAAAGCGGTAAATGTTTTTCCCGTACCACAAGCCATGATGAGTTTTCCTCGATCCTGAGTTTTAAAATACTCGTGGGTTTTTTCAAGTGCTTCTTTTTGATGTGGTCGGAGGGTCTTTTTGGGAGTTCTCGCAGCTTCACCGTGTACACCTTTTTCTAATTTTTCCCAGTCAACCGGAGATTCGATTAAATCAAATAAATTGATACGTGTAACGGGTGGATTTTGATTGCGAATAGCTTGTTCCGCATTACTTCCCCATCTATTTGTTGTAGAAATCCAAAGACGTTGTGCAAATCCTGTAGTTTGGAATTGTTCATTTTTGAATTCTCTGCTTGACGTAGAAAGAAAACTATCAACTGCAGGCTTATCTATATAGGCATCTTCTTGATAGCACTTGCACTGTACAGCCCAGTAATCTCCTTCAAAGGTTAACGCTACCAAATCAATCCCGGTATCACCTCCTCCTAAATCTGTTTTTCCCGGAAATTCATTCCATAACCAAACCTTTTTAAATTTAGAAGCATATTTGGGATCAGTTTGTAGGTAAGCCTGCATTAACCTTTCAAATCTATCTCCTTTATCTCTTTCAGAAAAAGCAATCTTCCTGTATTTCTCTAATATTTTTAAGAAACTCATTCTTGGATTTTATTATTTTGTTCTACTAATAGGTCTTTAACTCCCACTTCTAATATTTCAGCAATTTCGAAAAGTACTTCCAATCTCGGTTGCTGTCGGTTTTGAACATAACCATTAACCATATTATAGCTTTTACCTAGCTGTTCGGCTAACCATACTTGCTTAATTCCTTTTTCTTCGAGCACTTCTTTGATTCGGTTCATGTCCATCTAAATTAAAGTTGCTAAAATAGTTTAATTTTTACGCTTATCTCGTTTTTCAAGATAAAAAATGTTTGAATTATTGTCATTCAGCGGTGGGTAAGGGCAAGCTCTTTTGGTTTTTACTCACGTAAATTTTATTTTTTAATGGTGTTCGTGAATCGCTTCGCTTATTTCAGCGTTGGTCCCGATAGCTATCGGGATGTCGGCAAAAACCAAATGTGCTTGACCGTGCGGTGGGTTTTCAGCATGTTGCACAACAATTGTATATACGCAACGAGTTGCGCCTATTTCTTTATGCGTTTATTACTCAGTTGCGCTTATTCTCATAATATTTATCTCAAACTTATTCTTTTTTAAGATAGAATCCAAAGGTCTTTCTATTAATTTACTGGAAACACTTATAATATGGATGTAAGTCTCAGTAGACTTAAAACCACAATGGTAGGGTTAATGAGGGCTTCACTTTGATTGGAAGTCAGTGAGGGTTTCACTTTGAGTGAAGCCCTCACTGTTTAATCCTCGGATCCACTTCCTCTCCCATCTCAAACATCACCGTTTCATCCATATATTCCACCACTACCCTATTCTGGTCAAATTCTTTCATCAGATGCTGGGTTAAGTTTTCGATTTCGGTTTTGAGTATTTGTTCTTCCTGAGGGAATCGGGGATAATTGATGAAGTTTAAATTCAAATGCGGTTCGATGTGATCGCCTAATACAATCTGGCATTCGGAAAGGGAAACGCTGAGGTAAAACTTCTTTTCGGTGATTAAACGCTTTTGATACGTCTGAATGCAACGAGTGATTTCTTTTTTATCGATTTTCGTTTGGGTGTAGCCTCTCTCCAAGCCAAGTGTGACCTTGGCGGAGAAAGGTTTTGAAGTTCGTTTTGTGATCATGTTAGTGTTGATTTAACCATTTATCCAATTCGATTGCTTCTTCCAACTTTTCTTTGAGATCTTCGGCCTCGTTGTAGCGGTTGAATGCGTTGTACAAGAGATTTCGATTTTGGGTTTGTTTGGCGTAGTGCATGGATGTTTCGTAGCCATCTTCGGCCAATTCTAGGGCTTCTTTGAAGATTTGAATGCTTTCTTTGACGGTGGTTTGGTCTGTGATTTTAGACAAAAGTTTTTTTGTTGGCATACTGTTATTTTTTAGGTGAAACAATACATCATCAAAAAGCGTAAAAAGGAGGGATCATTTTATTTTGACGTTTGTCCTCATCTTTTTTCCACCGTGGAGTTATCTCTCTCGGTTGGCGATTGCTGCACGCAACAATGCTCTTGATGATAATGCAATGATAAAAATTATTTTTGAATTGGCAAAGTTTTTAAGTCTTGATTTTTAAGTAGTTTGGAATTTTATGGAAGGAATCATTGCTTTTTCTTTGGAAAATGGGTCGCGAAAAATTGTCGATATTTGTTTGATTCTTTTGAAAACGATTTTAGAACCTAAAAGAAAAGAGAGTTTTGCATAACAGAAAAATAGAACTGAAAATTGATCATTTCCAGATTTTGGAGGATGTTCCCAGCGCATCGGGCGTGGTGAAGTATGGGGACGGTTTTTATGCCGTTGGCGATGATTCGCCGTATTTATTTCAGTTGGATTCGAAATTCAAGCTAATATCAAAAAGGCTAATTTATTCGACGGAGAAACTAGAAGGAATTACCCTACCCAAATTCTTCAAACCGGATTTTGAAGCGATGGAAATGATTTCTGCGAATGATATTCTTATTTTGGGTTCCGGTTCGAAATCACCGGAGCGTGATGTTTGTGTCCAGGTTGAAATGGGAAAAGAATTTAAACATACGGAATACGATATTTCTTTGTTTTATGAATCTCTGCGAAATCTGGAAATCATGCAAGGTTTTGAATTAGACATTGAGGCGCTTGCGATGGATGGAGATGTTATGTATTTATTTAATCGAAATCGTAATTTGATTTTCAGCTTTTCATTTGCGAATTTTTTATCGTATTGCAAAACGGGAACTGATTTCCCCCTTCCGAAGGTAACGCTCTTTTCTTTGCCTAAATTTCATGGTTTGGAGGCGGGTTTTTCGGGCGCTACTATTTTTGTGATTTTGTATCGGAACTGAAAAATAAACCTCGCTTAAAAAGGCTTAAACGAGGTTGTTTTTTATAATAATTTACGTTTTTGCTTTAAAACGGGGAGTTGTGCAACGGTTACCCTTGTTATGTGTTCGCCCTTCCTTCTTCATTATAGCGAGTTGTAATAATTCTTGATTTTTTGAGCCATTAATTTCCGTCTTAAAGTCAAAAAATCTTGATAGTCGTCAATGCTCATTTCCATAATTTCTGTTGGCACGCAATTCATTTTTAGGTTGTCCAAAAGCTCTTGTTCGCTCGAAAGTCCGCTTACTAGGCGGTTATCGTCTTGCATTTGAGTTTTTATAAGTTCAAAATAATCTTTTGGCGGTTTATTGCCAACTTTTATGTTTACTTCCGATTGCATATAAACATAATTTGCAATTTGGTTGTACTGCCGTCTATCAAGTCCGTTTTTTTTCAAATAGTCTTTTGGAAATAAATGATGAATGTCGCCACGCAACGAAATTAAATCGCTTACCAAAACGTCTTTTGATAAAAAACCTCTGTCGTTGGCTTTTACTTGTGAAGCCAAAAACACGTGAAAATATGGACTACTTGCAACGGAAGTATCTAAACTTTGTGGCAAAGATGCGTTCCAAAAAGCTTCAGAAAGTTCTCCGTCTTCTTTTTCTTGTAAATATTCGCCAAATGGTTTTTGAGAAATTTGTTTGATGTCAAAGTCAAATGTACTTTCAGGTGAACCTGAATATCGTCCTGTCAAAATCGAGTAAACCAACCATTTTCTAACATAACTTTCAATGGCAACAGAGTTAACGCCAAGTTCTTTTAGTTTTAGGTAAACAATATAAGCAAAATTCAATGCGTTTTGCGAACGGATAAGTTTTGGCGAAATAAATCCTGCTGATTTCACAATCATTAAAAACCGTTTGAAATTGGTTTCGTTGATGAAGTTGTAAACACCTGTTTTCAATTTCAAAAATGATTGTTCGGCAATTTCTGTTTCGTAGCTTCTTGTTTCAAAATTTCTACCCGATAATAAACTTACCAAATCAGAAAGTCGTCCTCTGTTGAATTGCGAAGTAAATGCAACGCGAAGTAAATCGTTATAACTTGGGTCGTATAAATCCTCGTTTTCGGTTTTAAGCCACGACATTTTTTGAAAAAAATCGGTTTTCGCAAACTCTTTGTCGTTATCTATAATTTGTTTGTAAAATTCTGGTGAGATTGCTAAATGACAGAAATAATCAATTGCTTTTCTCAATTCATTTCCACCGTTTTCTGTGTCCGAAGCAATTTTACTCATTGCAAAATCTGCTTGACTTAAAACAACACCTTTTGAATTTATTCTAATGAAAATTTCCGTTACGGTTTCAATATCCAATTCAGGTGCTAATTCTATCATTCCGATTGGTTTTTTTACAATGCTGATTAATCTTGAAAATGAGTTTTCAATTAAATCTTCGTCAATGTCTGGATTAAGAGCCAAATAATCTCTGACTAATTTTAGTAAACTAATTTTTCCAGAAAAAGCGTCTGTAATGTCGTGAAGCCAAACTTTGTCTTTTAAAATTGCAGGGTTTTGTACTTCAAAACGTTCTTCAATAGGGTTGAAGGCAATTTTTATTTTTATTCTTTGATAATTTTTGTTGATAACATATTGTCCAAGAATTGCGGCAGTCAAAGCTGTTACTCGTTGTTGTCCGTCAATTAAAACTTTTTTGCCTTCGCTTAAACTTCCATCTTTCAGTTTTACGCTCGGATTTCGCCACGCAATTACATAACCGATTGGATAACCTTGATACAAACTGTCCATTAAATCACGAACTTTTGAACTGTCCCAAACAAAAGGTCTTTGAATTTCTGGAATTGCGATTTCGCCCGAATTTACCCAAGCTAAAATTGTCTCTATTAAATGTTGGTTTACTGAATATTTTTGCATTTGTCTTTTTGTCGTTCGTTTCTATTTGGTACGGTCGTTCTTAGGGTGACACATAACATTAGTATATCGGACACTTTCATCCAGTTTATTGCGGATATATTCCTTATGGACGCTGTGTC
>DEQC01000022.1:20163-22952 GCA_002359055.1 Flavobacteriales bacterium UBA3376
AAAATGGCTGACTGGCTGACTTCGAGTGCCTCTAAATTTGATATCAATCAAATGCCTAAACACAATAAACCAGCTTCGAAAGGCTGGTTTACTTGGATTATTAACATTAAAAATTGATGAAAATTCTACTTCTGAAAAGCTCTTTTAACTTCAGGAACAACTTTGGTTCCGTACAACTCGATGACTTTCATCATCTCTTTGTGAGAGGGTGCTCCTACATCTATATGCGCAACAAATCGAGTCAATCCAAACATTTCAATGGTTTTGATGATTTTCTCTGCTACTTGAGATGCATCGCCCATATACAAAGCTCCTTCGGGACTCATTCCGCCTTGAAATTGCATTTTCGTATAAGGATTCCAACCTCTATCCTTCCCTATTCTATCCATTTGTGCAGCATAAAAAGGAAAATAATTTTCGAGTAATTCTTCTTGAGAATCTGCTATAAAACTATGAGAATGTACAGCTACTTCCATTTTTTTTGCATCATGACCAAAGGCAAGATATTGCTGTTTATAAAAATCTATCAAAGGTTTGAATTGTTTCGGCTGACCTCCAATGATTGCAAATATAATCGGCAAACCTAAACGCGCAGCTCTCAAAACGGATTCTGGCGTTCCACCAACTGCTACCCAAATCGGTAATTTACGCTCAGGTTGTGGATAAATCACTTGATCTTTTATCGAGGCTCTGTGTTTTCCTTCCCAATTAATGACTTCGTTTTTGTTCAATTCAACCAACAATTCCAATTTCTCCTCGAACAATTCGTTATAATCTTTCAAATCATATCCAAACAAAGGAAATGATTCTATAAAACTTCCACGTCCTGCAGTAATTTCTGCTCTTTGATTGGAAATTAAATCTAAAGTTGAATAATCTTGATAAACTTTCACTGGATCTGCTGAACTCAAAACAGTTACACCACTTCCTAACTTTATATTTTTTGTAACTGTAGTCAAAGCTGCTAATACGATTTCAGTCGAAGAAACAGCATAGTCAACTCTATGATGCTCGCCCAATGACAATACATCTATGCCTAATTCATCGGCCAACTTTACTTGTTCAATGATTTCTTGTAGCTTTTTGCTTGAAGATTCGAATCTTTGAGTTTTTTCATCGAATGCCAAGTCGCCAAACATGCCAATTCCTAATTCCATATTTTCTAATTTTAAACAAATTTACCTTAAAAACACCCGTAAAACATTGAGGTATGTTAAGATATTTCTTCTACTTTTTTAAGCGACTGCATATCGATTACAAATCGATATTTCACATCTGAACGAAGCATTCTTTCCCATGCTTCATTGATATTTTGAATATCTAACATCTCAACTTCTGGTAAAATTTGATGTTCTCCACAAAACTCTAACATTTCTTGAGTTTCAACGATTCCACCGATCAATGAACCGGCTATGTTTTTTCTTTTTGAAACCAAAAGTCCTGCATTTACATGTGTCAAAGGTTCTATAGCTCCTACCAAAACCATAGTTGCATCTCTTTTCAATAATGAAGTGTAAGGATCTATGTTGTGTCCTACAGGAATAGTATTGAGCAGAAAGTCAAATGAATTTCTATGTGCTTTCATCTGTTCGTTATCAGAAGAAATTAAAACTTCATCAGCTCCGAGCAATTTAGCATCCTTAGCTTTTTCAGAAGAAGTAGTTATCATAACAACTTTAGCTCCCATGGCTGATGCGAATTTAATTCCCATATGTCCCAATCCTCCCAAACCTATGACTCCAACTTTATCGTTTTCTCTGACTTTCCAATGTTTCAAAGGCGACCAAGTAGTAATTCCGGCACAAAGCAAAGGAGCGACTTTTGAAATATCTAAATTCTTTGGAATTCGCAAAACAAAATCTTCATCGACTACAATTTTTTCTGAATATCCTCCCAAAGTATGACCGCCCAAATGTTTGTCTTTTCCGCCATAAGTCATAACTGCTCCACTTTCACAATATTGCTCAAGTCCTTGTTCACAAGATTCGCAATTTCTACAAGAATCCACCATACAACCTACGCCTACTATATCGCCTATTTTAAAGTTTGAAACTTCATTACCTATATTTATTACTTCACCAACGATTTCATGCCCAGGGACCACTGGATATTTCGCAGCTCCCCATTCACTGCGAGCGGTGTGTATATCGCTATGACAAACGCCACAATACAAAATTTTGATTTCTACATCTTTGGACTGAACACTTCTTCTTTCGATTTGCATCGGCTGCAAATCCTCTGTGGCTGAATAAGTCCCATATGCTTTTATGTTTTTCATTGGATTTAATTTTATTGGATTGATATTTTGGTTAAAGAATTGCATTAAATTTACAGCAATTAGCTTTAGATGATAAAGTTAAGCTTAATAAAACTTTGTATAGCATTCTAACTTCTTAATTATGAGATTTTTTTTAATTGTTGGTAGTTTTCTTTTGGGTCAAATTTTATTTGCACAAAACACTGAAGAATGGAATTATGAAGATTTTTTCGAAAGTTTTTTTGAGGAAATCTATACTCAATTGGACAAAGAAAAACTTGATAATTATTTTTCTGAGGATGCTTTGATTTTAGAAAATGGAGTCGTTTATGATTTGAAAGAATTTGAATCTAAGGTTGATCAAATGAGAAATCAGTTCGATGAAGAAGCTAAGAGTGGATATGAATTTCAAAGGAAAAACGAATTAGAATTTATAGAATTTAGAAAACATGAGAAATCTCTTTGGATTTCATTGAAAAATTCTGCAAGTTTCACTGTTGGTGAAACAACTATTGCTGAACTGAATTCTTTG
>DEQC01000022.1:23036-42785 GCA_002359055.1 Flavobacteriales bacterium UBA3376
AAAATGAAAATTTATAAATTCAAAACAAATATCAATTGTGAAGGCTGTGTAGGTGGGGTTACACCTTTTTTGAACAAATTAGAAAATACTGAATGGGAAGTAGATATAGAAAATTCGGATAAAATTCTAACGGTAAAAACTCAGGATAAATCAGAAGAAGACATAGTGAAAGCCGTTAAAAAAGCGGGATTTGAAATAGAAAAAATTTAATTTTTTTTGTAACGAATACTTTTCATTGACTACTAATTAGGTAAACATCAAATCATGAAAAAGTTATTCATTCTAACTGCTTTAATTATAAGCACTTTAGCATTTTCACAAGAAAAGAAACAATTTTTAGAAATTGATTATCAATTGGAAATGGTAATGGATTTTGATCAAATCATTTCTAATGTACCTTCAGAATATAGAGCGATGGTAGAAGAGCCATTGCGTCAAGAATTGAACAAAGGAATTTTTATCGATTATAAGTTAAAAACCAATGGAACAGAATCCGAATACAAAATGCAGGAAAAGATCAGCAATGATCAAAGTCCTTCGGGCATGATTTTGTCTCAAATTTCTGCCATGGACAAAGAACCGCTTTACAAAGATATCGATCAGCAATATTTTTTAAAGCCATACAATGTTGGTAGAGCTTATTTGGTAAAGGATTCTTTGGCGGATTTCCAATGGAAAATCACAAGAGAAAAAGAGCAAATCGCTGGATTTGATACTTATAAAGCAACAGGAGTTATGAATGACTCAATCGCCATAACGGCTTGGTACACACCGAAAATCAATATCAAAGATGGACCTGATAGAATTTGGGGATTGCCAGGTTTAATTTTGAAAACCGAATTCGAAATGATGGGTTCTACCATGATTACAACTGCTATAAATGTTGCTGTTAAAGAAGAAGAAATCAAAATCGACAAACCTTCGAGAGGTAAAGTTCTGACTGAAAAGGAGTTTTATGAGGAAATGATGGCTATGCAAGAAAAAATGAAAGAAATGTATAGCGAATCGGTCGAGGTTGATTAAATTAAATTGTCATTATATATCATTTAGAAGCACTGTTTCCATCAGTGCTTCTTTTTTTATTCGGTCGGGCAACCCATATTGAAAGGTGAACCATATTCATACGGACATTCGTCTTCATCATCAGGAACACCATCCAAATCCGCGTCTGTAGATAACTGTCGATTGAAGGTTTCGGGTATATCACTTTCATCTGGACACCCTAAATTAAAAGGCGAGCCATATTGATCAGGACAAGCATCTTTATAATCCGGCACTCCATCTAAATCAGAATCTAAATAAGGATCAAAGGCAATCGTTTTTTGCTGTGCACAAGAAATAAAGAAGACAGCAAGAGAGAATAAGATTACTTTTTTCAAAATTCAAGTATTGATTAATTAATTATTTGAATATGCAAAGTTACTTGATTGGTATGAAAACAACTCTTCTATTTTCGAAATTCTTTTGATCATCACAAATTTCTTGTGGACGACATTCTGGATGTTTCAACTCTGTATCGCCTTTCCCAACGATTTTTAGTTGGTTAATATTTACGCCTTTTCTTTTCAAATATTTCACAACGGCTTGAGCTCTGTTGATCGATAATTTCAAATTATAATCAGAAGAACCCGCAGCGTCTGTGTGACCTTCGACTATAAATTGCTGATTGGGACTATGCTTGATGATTTCTGCTGCTGTATCTAATTTCTCAAAAAATTCAGGCTTAATCATATAAGAATCAAAATCGAATTCTATGCCTTCCAACATCCTATTGATTTCTTCAACCATCTTTTCTTCAGTCGGTCTTGGACAGCCTTTCAAACTCTCTAAACCTTTGTCATAAGGACATTCATCCACCATATTGGGTACACCATCAAAGTCGGAATCGAAATCATTTTGAAAAGTTAAATCGTTGTTTGGATTGGAATATAAAGAAAACTTTCTACCTTTTTGATTGTTTTCATTGATGTAACCTTCTTGAATAAATGAGGTATAGGGAGTTGCTATATTCAATTCCTCACCCAATCGAATGATTTCATTTCTATATCTTCCACTTCTGATGCAAGATTGTCCACAACGCTCTTCTTCTTGTAATAAAAATTCAACCCTCTCTTTTGCCCAAAGCAATTTTAAAACCGATAAATTCTCATTGGGTTCTGTTTTTTGGATGGTAAATTCTTCGTGATACTTTTCATTTCCATTGATTCCAGTCAAAATAAGTTTCGGGTCTCTTCGACCACTGCATTCTTTAGTAATGAAACTCGTGGATTGGCTCGACAAAAATCCGTTGAATTGGTTCGGGTAAGTATCGTTCAAATTGAGTTGAGTCGATTGTACTTCTATATGTCTCAACAAAGGTTTTCGAATTCTATGATAAAATCTATTCAATTCTGTTTCGGCATCAATTCTCTCGGTGATTAAAACCGGCTTGGTTCCTACAGTATTTGCCAATCTTTGAAGTGTTGAACGACCGATTTCATAACCAATTCCAAAAATAAAATATTGAGCATAAGATAAATTTTCTCTAAGGCCGAACAACAATTGCCCATCGGGATTGAACATTCCATCGGTCAACAAAACCACTATTCTATTGAATTCACTATCGGGTTTATATTCATAAACTTTGGTCAAAGCTTCGTGAAGCTTTGTATCGCCTTTTCCTAATTGAGAATTGATGATTTGTATCGCCAATTGTTTATTTTCTGAAGTAGCATAAATGGATTGCTCTGAAAGGAAATCACTACTTCCATCGAAAAAAAGAATGTTGAACTTTTCATCTTCGGTCAAATCCATCAAAATTCTTTTGATAAGTTCCTTGGAAGTATCGATCGGGAAACCGTTCATTGAACCTGAAACATCCATCACGAACACATATTCACGTGGAGCGATTTCCTCAGGAGTTATCACACTTGGCGGTTCGACCAAGCCCAAAATGTATCGACAATTTCTATCTTCATAAACCAACATACCTGCGTCGGCATTTTCGCCTCTTGAATTGAATTCAATTTGAATTTCAGCATCTACACCAATTCCTTCGTAAGAATAAGAAATATAATTGTCTGAAAGTTTATTTTGCGTCACTGGGTGTGGACCAACTTTGGAGTCATAAATAGGCGTAGCACTGATCAAATCGACTTTATATTTGATGAAATCTGAAACCAAAGTATAATTTTCATCGACCAAAGATGGTAATTTCACTGATTTAAATTTCGATTGATGATCAAGGTTTTTCATGTATTTTACGACTACTTTTATCTCCTCACCTATTGGCAAATTAGGTAAATTCAAACTGATAAAATAGGGATTGTCGCTATAATTCAGCGCGATGTTTTTTCCTCTTCTATTTTCAGCCGCGACTTGTTTTCGGATATTGTTCATATTGCGCATATCCATGGAATAAATTCGGTCGGGATAATACACCATTAATTCATACAAAGAAGTATCTAAATTGACAGGAAAGAGATAGTTTGCAGAATTTGCATCATGAATAATAAAAGTTTGAAAAATTCTGATATCGGCTGTGTGTCCAACTACATTGATTTCAAGGTTTTGTTCAACCAATTGAATTTCACCATTTTCAACAACAATATGCGGAATTGATTTCTCTTGTGAGAAAACAATCACGCTCAACAAAATCAGAATAAAAAGTAAAGTTCTCTTCATAAATAAAACATTAGCAAGTTAATTAAATTAAAGAGATCGGCATACACTCAAAAATAAATTTTACTTACATTTGAATTATAATAGATTTTTTGAAGCATGCAATTTAAATTCACTGAAATAGAGAGAGTTTCTGAAATTTCTGCAAGTGATTTTCAGAAATATTACGTAAAACCTCAGAAGCCTGTTGTCGTTGAAAACATTACCAACAGTTGGCCTGCTTTTGAGAAGTGGAATTTCGAATACATCAAAAAAGTTTCTGGTGAAAAAATAGTTCCTTTGTACAACAATGAACCTGTGGATTATACCAAAAAAGTCAATGAGCCAGTTGCACGAATGAAAATGAGCGAATACATCGATTTGCTACATCAGGGTCCATCTGATCTTAGAATTTTTTTATACAATTTGATGAAAGAGGTTCCAGAATTGCAGAATGACTATAAAATGCCAGATTTAGGTTTGAAGTTATTTAAGGGACTTCCTATGTTATTTTTTGGAGGTGAAAATTCAAATGTATTTATGCATTATGATATAGATTTGGCCAATATTTTACATTTTCACTTTGCTGGAAAGAAAAGATGTATTATAATTTCGCCAGATCAAACCAAATATATGTACAAGATTCCTTATTCTGTGATTTGTAGAGAAGATATAGATTTCGATCGACCAGATTTTGAAAAGTGGCCTGCATTAAAGAACTTAAAACCTATGGTTGCCGATTTAAGTCATGGAGAAATGCTATACATGCCTGAAGGTTGGTGGCACTATATGAAATATATAACTCCTGGATTTTCTATGAGTTTACGCTCACTTGCACATCGACCAAAAAATCTATCTGAAGCGATTTATAATATTTTTATCATGAGGAATTTCGACAATATTATGAGAAAAATAAAAGGTCAAAAATGGATCGAGTGGAAAGATGAGCAAGCAATTGCAAGGACAAATAAACTATTGAATTTATAACAAAAATTTAGAAAACAACGTTTGAGTTTGTAGCACAAACAATTTGAATTATCTTTGAACCCAATGGGAATCGTATTAAAAGGACAAGATTTAATCAAGGACTACGGTAGCAAACACGTAGTGAAAGGAGTTACATTTGAGGTTGAGCAAGGTCAAATCATAGGTTTACTTGGTCCAAATGGAGCTGGAAAAACCACTTCTTTCTATATGATTGTAGGTTTGGTGAAAGCAACTAAAGGAAAAGTTTTTCTTGACAACAAAGACATAACCAATGATGCAATGTACAAACGAGCTCAAAAAGGAATTGGTTATTTGGCTCAAGAAGCTTCGGTCTTTAGGAAATTATCTGTGGAAGACAACATTAAATCTGTTTTACAGTTTACAAAACTATCTAGAAAAGAGCAACAAATGCGAACAGATGCTCTGATCGAAGAGTTTAGTTTAGAGCATGTTCGAAAAAACAGAGGTGATTTGTTGTCAGGAGGAGAAAGACGTCGAACTGAAATTGCGAGATGTTTGGCCACAGAGCCTAAATTTATTTTGCTCGATGAACCATTTGCAGGAGTTGACCCAATTGCCGTAGAAGACATTCAAAAAATCGTTAGGTCATTGAAAGATAAAAATATCGGAATTTTAATCACCGACCATAACGTATCTCAAACTTTGGCGATCACCGATAAAACTTACATCATGTTTGAAGGAAGGATACTTAAAGAAGGATCTCCAGAAGAATTGGCGCAAGACCCTGATGTAAGAAGAGTTTATTTAGGAGAGAACTTCAAATTCGAAAAGATATAAAAAAAGGCACTTAAAATTTAAGTGCCTTTTTTCGTTTATACTGCAGTTATTCTGTGGTTTTCCAATAGGTCCAAACTTCACCATTAAAAACTGCTAATTCCTTGGTAACTGGATCAAAAACCATCAAACCAGGTGAAGGATTGATGATATTTTCATGAGGTGTTTCAACTTTCGGTAAAACCATGGCTTTATCGGTATCTTCCAAAACCAAAATTCCATTGGTCGAGGTTGGTGTACCGATACTTACTTTTGCACTTTCACTTTCGGTCAAACTCGATTGTAAATCTAATCCATCCTCATTGGTAAGCGGATTTATGGTCGTTCCTTCTTCGATGGACAAATCTTTCCAGCCAGAGTCATACTTTACTTTGACTTTCATTTCTTCCGTATCGAAAACTATGGTTCCATTGACCGCACCATTGGCATCTACGGTCGATGTATTATCGACCCATGGCAATAATAAACCTTTGTTTTGGTCTCCAAATTCTAAACTAACTGCAGGAGAACTTACATCATCCTTTCCTATTGCTAATTGAGCTTGAACTGCAACAGATGAAAGGAGAATTGTTGATATTATGAATATATTTTTCATTTCAATTGTTTTTTAAATTAATTACAAGATTGGAAATTATAACACTTCCATCCCTCTTCAGTACCATCAACATTGATTTGTAAACAATCTTGGTCGATGTTATAAATCATCATACCTTCAACAAGGTCCTCAGCTGGGATAGCTTCTACTTGAGCTTGTGTCAATCTGTTAGGAACGAATCCTTTGGTTTTCGATTCCAATGCAACCCAAGCGCCTTCTCTAACATTTGGCCAACCATCCAATTGGTCAGTTCTCAAAGAACTAATTCCAACAGAAGTAGCTAAACCTTGTGAAGCTATGAAGTTTCCTGGCTTTGTACAATCACAACCTTCTGCATATCCACCATCGACAAATGCATGATAAACATCCAAAAAACTCAACAATTGTAAAACTGTAGAATAAGTGATTCTGATTTCGTTGAATGGCATAGAGGTCGTAAATCCAATAGGTTTTTGACCTGGTCCAGTACCTAACAATGGTAAAATCAAATCCAAATCGATCAATTGGCTGTTTCCTGAATGAGACTCTTGTAACACACCATCCATATAAGTTTCTATGGTGATGTTGCTCAACAAACCTAGTTGTAGGAAGTTATTTACATCATCGATGACAAAACCAGCCAAGGTTCCTGCAGGATAAGTTACCGTTAAATCTCTAACAGAAATAGAACCACTTGACCCAACAGCTCCAAGTGTTAAATTGATTCTAGCTGGGTCATCTCCTTGATTGACTAAATTCCATGAATTTACAATAGAACATCCCACACAAGCAACACCGCTGTTGATTCCAGTTCTTGAATTTTCGATTACAACAGAAAAATCAGGTTTTTCCAATGGTGCTGAAGTATCACAATCAAATTCACCTTCACAAACATTGGTGACATAGAAATTATATACATTCACCGTTCCTAAGTTAACTTGTAATAAATTGCTAATTACCAATCGAGCTTCATCGAATTCCACTTCAGAGACCATACCAATCAATCCTCTGTTGACTCCACCTATGATAGAAGTTCCTCCCGAGATAAGTTGAGAATTACCAGAAGCAGTTTGCACCAATTCATTATTGTTGTAAAGTTCAATAGATGTTGATCCTAACAATTCTAAATTTAATAATTCTGGAATTAAAACTTCGAAAGCAACATAGTTACCTGAAGAATAGCTTTCGAAACCATTTTTTACAGAGATAGCTCCACCTCCTAATACTCCTGCCACAGTTGTTATTTGTGCATAAGTCGAGTCATCACCATCAATTACATTGTTTGGATTATCTACAGCACAACCCGCACAAATCAATGCGTCAATACCAGTTCTAGCTCCATTGATATCTACAGGATGCAACGGACTGTAAACTTTGGTGTCTGTATTACATTCCAACTCAGGTCCAGCACAATATTCTTTAATCACTGCATTATATATTCTTGTGGCTCCAATATCTATGGTAACGGGTTGGTTAACCACATATCTTATTTCATCAAAATCCTTTGTAGTTATAAAACCTACCACATTTCTTTGATTGCTATCAATCAATGGAACATCCAATAAAGAAAGATTGTTTCCACTATTTTCTTGGAAGTCACCATTTAAGTAAGTTTCTAT
This sequence comes from Flavobacteriales bacterium UBA3376, assembly GCA_002359055.1. Lineage (GTDB taxonomy): Bacteria > Bacteroidota > Bacteroidia > Flavobacteriales > Weeksellaceae > Moheibacter. The sequence continues at coordinate 30,651 of DEQC01000022.1, forward strand.
AGTAACACTGTTCAATAGTTCAATAGACAATAAATTAGTATTGGAAATTTCAAAACCAGCAAAATGTCCTGCAGTATATGTATTACCAATATCTCTTACCGATACACTACCAGTTGCCAATAGACCTACAGGCATAACCAACGAAGCATAATCATCTGTATCCGCATTAACTATATTCATAGGGTTTACCAATTCACCCAAAGTAACTCCTGTAAAACCAGTTCTCTCGGGTTCTATTACTACACTATGTCCGGTATTTGTTCCATCGCCCTGAACAAGAGCAGTCGATTCATTACAAACCAATGGTTCAGGAGTACATGGTTTTAAAATCTCTGCATAATATACCATAGCTGTAAAAGTACCAACAGCCAAACCTGCATTAATAGACAATCGTACTCTGTCAAAAGCTTTAGTCGTTACAAAACCAACTTGAGATTTGCTTGACCCCAAGAGACCAACTAAACTTGAAAAATTCACAGACTCTTGTTGTTGATTGCCTAGATAAGTTGTTACAGTTAACGTAGTTCCTAGACTAACTAAATCGACTTCACTCATAACAAAGCCAGCATAAGTACCGGCTGGATAAGCTTCAGTTCCAACGGCATTATTGTCCTTTACTTCTATCCAAGCTGAACCTAATAAAACAGTAGTCCAAGATGCATAACTGTCTAAGTCACTTGAAATTAAATTTTCTTTATTAGAAAATTCATCTGTTGGAAATAATACTCCAATAGTAGAAGAAACTACCTCGAGGTTACTATATGTATCTGATATTAGAGGTGAATACATATTACAGGGTGCTGCACTGCTTTGTGCATTCACTTGTATGCCTATAAACATACAAGTACACACCCAAAAAAGTATGTTTTTTATCATTATTTGAAATTTTAAAGATTTATATTATCAACGAAGCTATACTTTATTATTTAGCATAGTACATTGAATAATTGAGAGAGGTACTGTGGTATTATGTTCAGGCGGACTACGGATGGGGTGATGAAATTTTACATATTCATCATAGAATACAATTATATGAGATTGGTTTTCTTTAAGGGGTAAATGATTATAAATCTCATAAATTAAAGGTAAACTTTCAATTGAATCAAAGTTTTTCTTGTGGTATGAAATTGCAAAACTCTTTTTTAAGTAGTTTCTGAAAAAAATCTCAGGTGAAGGAACCTTAGATAATAATATATTTTTAGCAGAATTATCAAGTTTATGATGCGAATGATTGTTTGGTTTCTTGTTTGAGGTTTTATCAATAGCAATAAAATTCTCATTTTCAATAGCTTTAAAAACTCTTTCAGTTTTATCTAAATAGACTATCTCTGTATTTGGAAGCTCACCAACAATCTTTACATCACCTACAGCTGTTACAAAAAAATCGTTTTCAGAATCACTACTTACAGAAGCATTTAATCTTTTATGCTTTTCTAAACCTACAACTTTTGTTGCACCTAATATCTTAAACTTAGATGAATCACTAATACTTATTTGTGCATTCAAAATTGTTGCACTCAATATTAGTAGAAGGGCCTTTATGTATTTTACCAATTTCAAATTATTCCTAATAGCACATTATTACACCAACTTTCATTAATCAACTTCATATACCTCAGTAAGATACGCAAAAGTTTGTTTTTTAAGTTTATATTTTTAAAAAAATTTTAACAAAATCTTTAATCTGTGATTTGGCAGTAGAAATAATTTTTCAATATTATTTTTTAAACAACTCATTTTGAGAAGATATAAATTGCTTAAACATTTACCAACAAAGAATTCTAATGAAAATATAGAAATTGTTTAATCCGACGAAATCCACAATTAGCTTAGACTAATTTTATAGTTTTATTGAAAAATATTTTTTTTTAATAGAAGTTAAATTTCAGGAATTAGTACAATATTGCACTAATTTAATATTTAAAGAAGAATTTTGTGGAGAAATTTGAGAAAGAAGGAAGAAATTAAATATAATTTAGCCCAAACCATTTAACTTTTATTCAAACGATTTGGGCCAAAATATTCATATATTGTTTATAAATCTACTGGATTTGAATCATCGATCTGATAGAATTCAACTACGCTTTGATAATCTTCGAAGTTTACTTCAGAATTTCTACCGTAGCTCGCAGGAATAATTAACACTCTGAAAGTTTGATTTTGAACGTAAGGTGTTCCTGTCAAATCGAAAGTTCCACCAGCATAAATCACAAAATCATATCGAGTGAAATCAAAATTATAATCCAATTCATGACCATCTTCCAAATAAAAGGTTATTGGAATTTGTTGCCAAATGGGATAACCATCATCTGTAGAACCAATACTTTTGTAAATCAACAACATATCGGTTTCATACATCGGATTGGTGAAAGTTCTTGAAGTTTGATAAACTCCATTGATCAATTCTAAGTTTACATTTCTCAAATCATAAGCCACTGGATAAGTATCATAGTCAACAGCTATGTAATCATCATCGCTCGAACAGCTAATTATGGAAATCATAAAAATGCTTAAAGCAAAAAGGGAAAATAGTTTTTTCATAATAAAAAGATTTTTTCAATAGCAATATTTCAAATCATATACCAAAAATTTAAAGGTATTTGAAATCATTTCACTTGCATGCTGTAAATGTAGAAGTTTCTATCGATTGTGAATTGATTTTTCAAGTTTTTATTAAGCTCGATTTTTCGCCAATTTTCTGTCGGCTGTAGCCAAATATCTGAGTCAGCAATTCTAACCGGCATTTCGAACCCTTCCACTACTCCATTCCATCGATAAAATAAAACATCATCTTCCCAATAATATTCCAAAACCGGGACATTCTTAGTTCTCAAATATTGATCAAAAAATGCTTTTAATTGAAGTTTAGTTTTTTGTTCGATATAATTTTCAATTGTTTCTGAAGTCACAATCTGATGATAAAATTCCTGATTCATACCTCTCATAAGATTTCTGAACAATTCATCATCATTTAACCATTGCCTCAACGTATGTACCATATTCGCTCCCTTAAAATACATATCGGTACTTCCTTCATTGTTCACTCCATAAATTCCAATAATCGGTCGATCATTTAAAATTCTTTTTCTTGTACCAATCACATAATCATTAGCTGCTTCTTTGCCATGAAAATATTCTGTGTAAAGTGTTTCAGCATAAGAAGTAAAGGCTTCATGCACCCACATATCAGCAACGTCTTCTGTAGTAATGTTGTTTCCAAACCATTCGTGAGCAGACTCATGAACAAGTATAAAATCCCAATTCATTCCCCAACCTGATTGAGAAATATCTCCGCCCAAATATCCATTTTCAAACCCATTGCCGTAAGCAATTGCGCTTTGATGTTCCATTCCTAAATGTGGAGCTTCGACTACCTTAAACCCATCCTCATAAAAAGGATAAGGTCCCATCCAATATTCAAAAGCTTCTAACATTGGTTTAGTTTGTTCGAAATGTTGTTTCGCTTTCTCAACATTATAATCTAAAACCCAATAAGACAGATCTAATTTACCTTTTTCTCCTTGATAAACATCTTTGATTTCTTTATAATTTCCGATGTACGGAACCAAATTATAATTGTTGATAGGATTTTCTACTATCCATTGATAAGTTTTGTAATTTTCGTCAGAAGCAACCGCTGCAAGTCTTCCGTTGGCAACACCTACTTGATCATTTGTTGTTTGAATTGTCAAAGACGCTCCCTCATCGGGCTCATCGCCCTGAAAATCTTTGTTCGGATACCAAACACTTGCACCTAAACCTTGACAAGAAACTGTCATCCATGGACGAGAATTTTCATCTTTGGAAAATATCCAACCGCCGTTCCATGGTGGATTGATAGCAATTTTTGGATGACCTGAAAATGAAATTGTCAAATGATAAGTCGAATCTTTTTTCAAATTTTCATTCAAATCAACAAAATAAACATTGCCATCTCTTTGAAAATCATTGATAACTTTTTCACCTAAATGTATTTGATCGATTTGCATCGGTTGTTGTAAATCGATTTGAAGCATATGATTTTCTTGATTGACTTTAAATTTAATTTTATTTTGACCTTTTAGAAGTTTTTCATTAAAATCGGGAGTTATGAATATGTCGTATCTTTTTACATCCCACCAATTTCTAAATTCATTATTAGTTCCTCTCAAAGAATCTTGCCGACTAAAAATTTCTTTTGTGCTAAAAATCTGAGCATCAACTCCAATTGTAAAAAGAAATAAAAACAAGAAAATCCATCTCATGATAAAAAATTTATAATTCGAAAATACAAAGTAAAACTCAACTATGAAATTTTATCGACAATCGATTATTTAACGCAACCATTTATAAAAAGTAACGTCTAATACTCAAACAAACAGTTATGAAAAAGCTAACTTTTCTTTTCTTTTATTGTTTTCTGGTATTTTTCATTTTCTTCGACAACTTTCTTTCATCTGAAAGCGGGAATTTTTGAAAAACACTTGATTAAAACTCACTTACAAAGTGCAATTTGACTGAAGGAAAGTTTTCTTGAGTCATTTGAATGGTAAAAGCTGAATCGGCCAAAAACACCAATTGGTTGAATTTATCCCTTGCCAAATACCTTTGTTTTACCCTTTTAAATTCTTTGAATTCTTCTGATTTTTCGTCCTCTACTTCTACCCAACAAGCTTTATGAATTGAAATGGGTTCATAATTAGCTTTTGCACCATATTCGTGTTCCAATCGATATTGAATTACTTCATATTGCAAAGCACCAACTGTTCCTATAATCTTACGATTGTTCATTTCCAAAGTAAACAATTGAGCTACACCTTCATCCATCAATTGATCAATTCCTTTTTCCAATTGTTTTGCTTTCAGAGGATCCGCATTATTGATATACCTAAAATGTTCTGGTGAAAATGAAGGAATTCCTCTGAACATCAATTGCTCACCTTCTGTCAAAGTATCTCCAATTCTGAAATTTCCTGTATCGTGCAATCCTACTATATCTCCAGCATAACTCTCATCGACTACTTCTTTTTTATCTGCAAAAAAAGCATTTGGACTTGAGAATTTCATTTTTTTATCGGAACGCACATGCAAATAGTTCTTATTTCTTTCGAATTTACCTGAAACTATTTTCACAAAAGCCAATCTATCTCTATGTTTTGGATCCATATTGGCGTGAATTTTAAACACAAATCCTGTGAATTGCTCTTCAAATGGTTCTACAATTCTGATGTCAGCTTCTTTTGCTTGTGGTTGTGGAGCTATATCAATGAATGCATCCAACAATTCTTTGACTCCAAAGTTGTTCAAAGCAGAACCGAAGAAAACTGGTTGTAAATTACAATTCATATACTCTTCTTCGGAAAATTCAGGATAAACTCCTTCGATCAATTCGATTTCTTCTCTCAAATTGTCTGCATAAGTCGAACCGATGAGTTCGTCTAATTCAGGACTATCCAATTGTTTTGGATCAATTGCTTGCGAAACTCTTCTTTTTTCTGCTTCGCTATACAATTGAATATTTCCTTCCCAAAGATTATAAATTCCTTTGAAAGTAGCACCTATTCCAATAGGCCATGACAATGGTGTAACTCTTAAACCAAGTTTAAGTTCAATTTCATCCATCAAATCAAAAGCATCTTTTCCTTCACGATCCATTTTGTTGACAAAAACGAGCATCGGAATGTTCCTCATGCGACAAACTTCAACCAATTTTTCAGTTTGTTCTTCGACTCCTCTTGCCACATCGACTACAACTATCACAGAGTCAACTGCAGTTAAAGTTCTGTAAGTATCTTCCGCAAAATCCTTATGCCCTGGAGTATCGAGTATGTTTATTTTTTTGCCTTTGTATTCGAATGCTAAAACAGAAGTAGCTACGGATATTCCTCTTTGGCGTTCGATTTCCATAAAGTCGGAAGTCGCACCTTTCTTGATTTTATTGCTCTTTACTGCACCTGCTTCTTGGATAGCTCCACCAAACAACAACAGTTTTTCGGTCAAAGTTGTTTTACCCGCATCCGGGTGAGCTATAATTCCAAAAGTTTTTCTTTTGCTTATTTCTGATTTTAATGACATGACTAAATTTTGGAAGGCAAAGGTAAGTCATAGATATTTAAATTTATATCAAATGACTATGCTTTCGTTGAAATTGCTTGAAATATAGAAATGCATTAGAGCATAATTACATTCTCTATTTTCGAAACTACTTTATAATAATGTATCACTTGATCTGGATCAAGCACATAAATCAAAACAGTTACTGAAGTGTATTTTCCATTTTTTGATTCTTTCATTTGAAATCGAGGATTGGCACCATCAAAAACCCTTTGGATTTCTGCTACTTTTTTATGTGAAGTTGGGATGATAAATTTATAAGTAAAATCAGAAGGAAACTCAGTTGTATCTTCTAATCGTTCTTTAAATTTAATATAAAATTCTTCTGTTTTATCCATGTTTTTTGATTTACTCTTCTAACAATCGATCAAAAATATCAATTAATTCTTGATTCAATTCTCCGGTTCTATGATCCATAGGTCTTGGAGGATTTTCATCGATGATTTCACCATTTTTACCCACCAAAACAAATTTAGGTATGGTTTTGATTTTATAATCTCTATGAAAACTCGAAGTTCTACCTGCAAATAATTGAATTCCTTTCATCTCTCGGGCTTCAATCATTTTTCGCCATTTTTCTTTGTCTTTTTCGCTATCGACAGAAACACTCATAATTTCAATGTTTTTGCCTCTGTACTTTTCCTCCAACTCTTTCATGGCTGGAATTTGACGCAAACATGGTCCACACCAAGTTGCCCAAATATCTATATAAACATATTTTCCTTTTAAATCTGATAAAGCAACTTGACTACCTTCAATGGATTCGAGTTTGAATTCTGGTGCATAATCAATCAATTCTGCCATTTCTTCCTCGGAACGAATGCTCACACCACTGACTCCTTCCTCTTCTTGAGTTTGTTCTTTGGGATCACAACTTACAAATGCAATTGTTAGTAACAATATCATTAATGATTTAACTCTCATTCTCATTTTTTTCGATTAAACTTCAAAATTAGACATTTTAATACTTATGAGCAATTTATAATTATTTCAATGATGGATAAATCTCCGCAGCTTTTCTAAACTTTAAAAAGTTCAATGCAAGGAAATTTTTGAATAATAAAATAATAACGAAGTTTCTAAAAAAAGTAGCTCCTCATGAAAATGAGGAGCTAACCTTAACTAACCTAAACCTATGAAAAAGCTATAAAGCCTTTCAATGCATCAAATATAAAATTATATTTTAATAAAAAAAACTTTAACAATTAAAATCATTTTGAAGTACAGTCTAACGAATACATAAGTCAGTAACTGTTAATACATAAGCATTTCACTCAAAAGTTTTTAAAGTGAAAAAGAGAAGTTATTTCAACAAAAGATGGAATATTGACAGAGAAAATAGGTTTGAAAATGTGAAAAAAAAATCATCGTCAAATCAAGAAGTTTCTAAAAAAAGTAGCTCTTCAATCTTTTGAGAGAAAGAAGAGCTAACCTTAACCAACCTAAACCTATGAAAAGCTTTACGCTTAACACGGGCAAAGATAATAGCTTATTTGTAATCACAAAATTTATTACGAAATATTTTTTCTATTTCCAATACTTTTTAGCGGAATTTTAAGAGTTCACATTGATTTATTATAAATTTTTAACCAATTAAGTCTCAATGATAAAAGTTTACATTCTTTCCGGTGCATTAATTCCCAATAATCCCAAACAATTTTTAATTACCAAAGAAGTCCATTGACTCAAAAACAATCTAAAGTTTTTGATATCCTCAGTTTCTGCCTTTAGAATTGCGTGATTTTGGTAGAATGAATTAAATAATTTCACCAAATCATAAACATAGTTCACAATTAAGGCTGGACTCAATTCCGTGGCAGACTTTTGAATGGTTTCTTCCAACTCGTTCAAATGTCGAATGATTTCAATTTCTAATTCATTCAATTCAATCGAATCGAAATTAAATTCTTTCGGTTTTTCTTTTCTTAAAATGGATTGAATCCTCGCATAAGTATATTGAACAAAAGGTCCAGTGTCACCATTGAAATCTACGCTTTCTTTAGGATTGAACAGCATTCCTTTCTTTGGATCAACTTTCAATATGAAGTATTTCAAAGCTCCCAATCCGATGGTTTCATACAACTGATTTCTTTCCTCTTCAGAATAATCATCCAATTTCCCTAATTCACTTGAAATTTCCTTAGCAGTTTGGAACATATCTTCCATCAAATCATCGGCATCTACAACCGTTCCTTCGCGTGATTTCATTTTACCATCAGGCAAATTCACCATTCCATACGAAAGATGTTCTAAAGTCTCGGCCCAGCTGTAACCCATTTTTTGTAAGATCAAAAACAAAACTTTGAAGTGATAATCTTGTTCATTCCCTACGACATAAATCAATTGATCGATGTCGAATTGTTCAAATCGCTCAACGGCAGTTCCAATATCTTGTGTCATATAAACCGCAGTTCCATCAGAACGCAAAACCAACTTTTCGTCCAAACCTTCTTCCGTCAAATCAATCCAAACCGATCCATCTTGTTTTTTAAAGAAAACACCTTTTTCAAGTCCTTCTTCGATCAGATTTTTTCCGAGCAAATAAGTATTACTTTCATATTGATTATGATCAAAATCAACACCTAAACGTTTATAAGTCGCTTCAAATCCTTCATATACCCAAGCGTTCATTTTCTCCCAAAGATTTCTCACTTCTTCATCTCCTGCTTCCCATTTTCTTAGCATTTCTTGAGCTTCTAAAAAGATAGGTGCATTTTTGGTCGCTTCTTCTTCAGTCTGACCTTGATTGATGAGTTCTTCAATTTCTTTTTTATAATGTTTATCAAATTCAACATAATACTTTCCTACAAAATGATCACCTTTGGTTTGAGTAGATTCCGGAGTTTCACCATTTCCATACTTTTGCCAAGCAATCATGGATTTACAAATATGAATTCCTCTATCGTTGATGATTTGAACTTTTTGAACTTTACATCCAGCTGCTTTATAAATTTGAGCCACTGAGTAACCCAAAAGATTGTTTCTAATATGACCTAAATGTATAGGTTTATTGGTGTTAGGCGAAGAATATTCTACCATAACTGATTTTGATTCATCGGTCACTTCCTTAAATCCATACTCTTCATTGTTTGCATTTTCTACAAATTCATGCAACCAAAAATTCGATGGAAAATTTAGGTTTAAAAACCCTTTAACAACGTTGAATTCAGTGATTAAATTTTTCTTCAACAAAGCTTCTCCAATTTCATTTCCGATTTCTTCAGGCTTTTTTCTCAAAGCTTTAATCAATGGAAAAGTCACCAAAGTATAATGTCCGTTGAATTCTTTTCGGGTATGTTGAATCTCAAGCCGTTCAAGTTCTAATTGATACAATTCGGATATGACTTCTTTTAAAATTTGATTTATTTTTTGCTTAAGATTCATTTTTAAAGTATTTATTTTATTTCGTTTAAACAATTAGTTAGCAACATTGGTGAAGACGTTTTGAACATCTTCATCTTCTTCTATTTTTTCGAGTAATTTATCGATATCTGCTTGTTGTTCTTCCGTAAGGCTTTTCGTAACCGTAGGAATTCTATCAAATCCACTTGAAATAATTTCCAATCCGGTTTCTTCAAAAAAGCTTTGCATTTGACCAAATTTATCAAAAGGCGCATACACGATTACATTTCCATCTTCTTCGAACAATTCTTCAGCTCCATAATCTATAAGATCGAGTTCCAATTCTTCTAAGTTAACGTTTTCGCCTTTGATAGTGAAATTACAAATATGGTCAAACATAAATTCGACAGAACCTTGAGTTCCCAAACTGCCATTGCACTTATTGAAATAACTTCTGATATTGGCGACAGTTCTGTTGTTATTATCAGTCGCAGTTTCAACTAAAATTGCAATTCCGTGAGGTCCATAACCTTCGAACAAAACTTCTTTGTAAGCGGCTGTGTCCTTTTCGGAAGCTTTTTTAATCGCTCTTTCGACATTTTCTTTGGGCATATTAGCAGCTTTCGCATTTTGAATCACTGCCCTAAGCCTTGAGTTCGTATCTGGATTTGGTCCTCCTTCTTTAACTGCTATAGAAATGTCTTTGCCAAGACGAGTGAAAGTTTTGGACATCGAAGCCCAACGTTTGAACTTTCTTTCTTTTCTGAACTCAAAAGCTCTTCCCATTATTTCTAAATTTTGGTTGCAAAATTAAGGTTTTTCAACCTATTTTTAAAAACAATTTAATTATATAATTACTTCTAAAAGATTAAAATTAGAACTTATAAACAAATGCATTGACGTTCATACCTGCACCTACTGAGGCAAATAAAACTATATCGGTCTTTTGAATTAAATTATTCGTCTATTGCATTAATTTTCAATTAATTCTATTCACCTTTAAAATTAAATGCTTAAATTGCGGCATATTTAATAGAAATCAATAATAGTTCATTCTTTTTTGGTTGCTTTAGATTACAAACCAAATTTTTAATTGATATGAACTTTTTTCCGAGACTTCACATTCGTCAAAACTTTCAGACTTCATTTACTTTATCACAGTATTGCAGCTAATTCTTTTAAAACATTGGTTTTATAAGCATTTGGAAAGATATTTCACAAAGCTTATTAACAGTGAATAATAATTTAATATATAATAAAATATGGGAGATTCTTTTTTCAAAAAAGAAAACGCTAAAAGAAAAGCCAAAAAAAGACAAGAAAAAAAACTGAGAAGGGAAGAAAGGAAAAGCAATAACAATAAGGGACAACCTATTGAAAATATGTTTGCTTACGTCGATGAGTTTGGTGTAATTACAACTACGCCACCCGACACGAAAAACAAAAAAGAAATCGATATTGATAAAATCGTATTAGGTGCAGCTAAGATCGAAAAAGAGCCGACGACCTTTACAGGAAGCGTCACTCATTATAGCGACAAAGGCTATGGATTTATCACGGATGATGCTACGAAAACCAACATCTTTTTTCATAAAAACGATTTGTTACAAACCGTCAGATTAAATGACAAAGTAACATTTGGGAAGAAAAAAACACCAAGAGGTGATAATGCAATTCAAATAAAGAAAATTCAATAACAATAAATATTTAAAACAATGCAAAAAGGAACAGTAAAATTTTTCAATGAAATGAAAGGCTTCGGATTTATCACTCCAGAAGATGGTGGGAAAGATGTATTCGTACATTCATCTGCACTTAGCCAAAGAATTTTTGAAAATGATATCGTAACTTACGAAGTTGAAAACGGACAAAAAGGGATCAACGCAGTAAATGTAAAAAGAGTTGATTAAATCATACACTTTGAATGAAACGAAAAAGCTCCTCTAAAGGAGCTTTTTTATGAATTTATTTTTATTTCAACTCTTTAAAAGTAAATTTAATTTCATCGATTTTTTCTTTATTTCTTGATTCCATACTCGATAAAGTCCAAGAAGAAATTTGATAAAAGTATTCTTCAGCTTCGAAAATAGTTAAAGAATAATATACATCCACCTCTTCAACTACCCCATTAAACTCCAAATATTTTGCAGATAAACCATTGATATCAACATCAAAAAAATCTGTATGATTATAAATCTCAAAATTATTGTTTAAACCTTCCCATATCAAGTTTGTATAGGTTTCTAAATCCATGTCATAATACTCAGGTAAATTAACTTTCATAAAGAAATCATTCACCTCATCTTTGGATTCCTCAAATACAAGTACATAGAATTCCATGAATTCATTTTTAAGCTGCAATGCAGCTTCAGCATTTATATCATCAGATTCCATTAAAGTAGCAGGAATAGTCAATGAAAATTTATCTTCGAAAGTAACTGTTTTATATCCAAAACTTGATTTACATGCAGCTACAAAAAATAGCGACATGCAGATAATAATAAATTGTCTCACTTTGTTTTTCAATTAATTAAGTTCATCCAAAAGCCCTTCTACATCCAAGGAAATCGTGTACATAGCTATGTTTCCATTTTCGTCTAAAGGCCACTCTTCTTTGGGTCTGTCCCAATAAAGCTCAACTCCATTTCCGTCGGGATCATCCAAATAAATTGCTTCTGAAACTCCATGATCACTCACTCC
>DEQC01000022.1:42856-52370 GCA_002359055.1 Flavobacteriales bacterium UBA3376
TGATACAAACCTACGCCTTCTTTTGTAGCTCGAGGTGAATTTTCGCTATGCCAAGTATTCAAACCTATGTGATGGTGATATCCACCTGCGGATATAAACGCAGCTTTGTTTCCATACATCTGAGTGATTTCAAAACCCAGTAAATTGCAATAAAAATCAAGTGAACGCTCCAAATCTGCCACTTTTAAATGAACATGGCCAATTCGAGTTTGCGGAGGAATTATATATTTATCTTTCATTTGTAAAAGTTAAAAATTATTTATGTAATAAGTTCATTTTCAATGAAAGTATTTATGGAATTAAAATTCATATTTCAATCAACTTTCAACTGTTCTGTAATTTTTTAATTGAATTTGAATTTGGTCGGAAATGGGTTTGAAATTGTTATAAAATATCAACTCAACATTATTCCTAACTGCACGAATTGTATAACCTTCGCCTCTGTATCTTATTTCAATTACCTTTGCTTCGACACCATCAGAATTCATTTCTATTTCTTCAGGATAAATTATAGCTTTTTGATTTTCGTTTATTTTCAATTGAAAAACACTTTCCATTTCCTTAGAATCAAGTGCGTTGAATTGTCCAAGCAAACTCGCAACATATTCAGTTTTGGGCTGATTTCTTAAAGTTTCTGGAGCATCCATTTGAATCAATTTCCCTTCTTTGAGAATGATGATTTCGTCTGAATATCCGAGCGCATCGTTATAATCATGAGTCGTCAGCAAAACCGTTATTTGATTGGCTTTGGCCCATTGCCAAATATTATTTCTTATTTCAATTTTTAATGGCTGATCGAGATGACTATAAGGTTCATCCAAGAGTAAAACTTCTGGTCTTGCTGCCAATGCACGTGCAATAGAAACTCTTTGTCTTTGTCCACCGCTTAATTTGGATGCGATTACTTCAGAAAAATCTGACATATAAACAGTTTCCAAAGCTGCTTTCACATCCTTTTTTTTGGCTTTTAAATTGAAATTACTCAGGTATTGTCCTACATTTTCATTGACCCTGATCGAATCCATCAAATCAAATTCTTGAGGAACGAATTTCATGTCTTCATGTCCTGGAACCAAGTTAAATTTAGGCCCGGTGACTTCTTTATTTTTTAATAAAATTTTCCCGGATGTAGCATCTTCGAGTCCATAAATCAATTGGAGCAAAGTCGATTTCCCACTCCCACTTTCGCCTATGATTGAAATGATTTTCCCTTTTTGTACATCAAATGAAATATCGTCTAAAATCAATGAAGAGTTTGGATATTTGAAACTCAATTTTTCTATTGAAATAAATGGATTCATTTAACAAAAGTAATGTTTTTTTTATCGACAGATGGATATGAAAAACCAGTTGAGCACAACGACATTTGAGTCAATTGATTAATAAAAAACGAATTAAGTTTTCCATTAAAAAAAGAAGCCGTCTGAAATTTAGACGGCTTCTCAATTAATTATTTAAAATCCTTTTAAATAAATGGAGTCTTTACAATTTCTGCTTTGATCGTTTTGTTTCTAACTTGAATCAAAATTTGATTTCCAACTTCCGCCAAATCAGTTTTCACATATCCCATCCCAATTCCTTCTTTCAAAACTGGCGATTGAGTACCCGAAGTAACTACACCAATTTCATTTTCATTTTCATCGAGAATTTTATAATCTTGACGTGGAACACCTCTTTCGATCAGTTTGAATCCAATCAATTTCTTTTCGATTCCATTTTCTTTTTGTTGAGCAATCACATCTTTACCTATAAAATCTTTGTTGAGTTTAGTGATCCATCCCAAACCAGCTTCAAGTGGAGAGATATTTTCGTTGATTTCGTTGCCATATAAGCAGAAACCTTTTTCCAATCTCAAAGTATCTCTTGCGGCCAATCCACACGGCTCAATTCCGAAATCTTTTCCAGCTTCCATCACTTTTTCCCACATCAATTCGGCGTATTGATTATCAAAATAAATTTCAAATCCACCCGAACCTGTATAACCTGTAGCAGAGATGATAACGTCTTTTGCTCCGGCAAATTCAGCAACTTTAAAATTATAGAAAGGAATTTCGGCCAAATTTTCATCGGTCAAAGATTGCATAGCTTCAATTGCTTTTGGACCTTGAATGGCCAATAATGAAAGTTGATCCGAACGATTTTCGATTTCTACATCGAATTTATTGTATTTGTTGATCCATTCCCAATCTTTATCAATGTTTGAAGCATTGACTACCAACATCCATTCGTCTTCAGACATTCTATAGATGATTAAGTCATCAACAATTCCACCTTTTTCGTTAGTTAAACAAGTATATTGCGCTTGGCCAACTTTCACTTTTGAGGCGTCATTGCTGCCAATATATTGTAGAAGTTCCAAAGCTTCTGGACCTTTGATGAAAAACTGTCCCATATGACTTACATCGAACACTCCTACTCCATTTCGAACAACCAAATGTTCCTGATTGACACCAGCGTACTGAACTGGCATTTCAAATCCGGCGTAAGGAACCATTTTCGCTCCTAAATCTTTATGGATTTGGTTAAAAGCTGTGATTTTCATTTGTTTAATTTTTAGTTTACAAATGTATTAAAATTACACAAGAATAAATCTGAGATGAATCAATCAATTATGTTATTTTGAATGGCGTATAAAACCAATCCTACTCGACTTCTAATGTTTAGTTTTTCGAACAGAGCTTGTCTATAACCGTCAATCGTTTTAGGACTGAGGCACATTTCGTTGGCTATTTCTTTGTAAGTCATTTCAGTACATGCCAATTTCAAAAAAGTCAATTCTCTATCCTTGAGTTTAAAAAACACTTCATCTTCATCTTTGTTCATGTTCTTTAGCAAAGCTTTGCTGACCAAATCATTGTGATAGAATCCATAATCCATCAAATGAGTGATTGCAAAGTTAAGTTCTTTTGGAGTGATGTTTTTTACAAGGTAACCATTTGCACCTTTTCTTATGGCTTTTATGATGCTCTTTTCATTGTCATTCATTGATAAAACCAATGTTTTTACATTTTTCTTCTGTTCTTTGATCCATTTCAAGGTTTCAAAACCGTCCATGATGGGCATATTCAAATCCAATAGAACAACATCAGGATCTTCATTACTATCAGAGAGTTTATCGATAAAATCCTTTCCATTTTCAGCGCTAAACAGAACCTCGTAACCAGAAAATTGGTTCACCATCTCTTCCAAAGCCCTAGTGAAAAGGACATGGTCATCCACAATTACTACTTTATGCTTCATAGGTTTTAGTTTTTACGTTTATATATGATCTTTAGTTCGGTTCCTTGGTTTAACTTTGACTCTAAGTTAAGAAAAACTCCTATAAGTTTAGCCCTATTCTTCATATTTAGTATTCCTGAGCCAGATTCTTGCCCATATTCGAATCCAATCCCATTGTCCTTAACATCCAATTCAAGTATACTATCTTTGAACAAGAACTTCACTATAAGCTCAGTTGCATCGGCGTGTTTAATGGTGTTTGAAAAAAATTCTTGTAGAATTCTCAACAGTATTACTTCTTTATCATCAGATATAAAAAATGGTTCTCCTTCAATGATAAATTCGGTTTTTAGAAGGCTCAATCGCTGAAAGCGTTCCAGTTCAATTTGAACTGATTTAATCAAACCTACACTTTTGATATAATCTGTATTGAGTACTCTTGAAAGAACTCTCACTTCGGTAATCGATCTATGCACAATGTCTTGCAATTCACCAATTTTGGGTTTCAAATCGGGAGGTGCCAAATTATAAATCTTATGACTATACAAACTTAAAGTCGATAGAATCTGCCCAATATTGTCATGAATTTCCCATGAAATATTTTTCAGAGTTTGTTCTTTAATTTCGACTTGAATCTTTGCAATTTCTTTTCGATAAGCTTCTTGACGTTTTTGGTATAAAATCAAAATCACCACCAATGAAATACTGAATATCAAAGAAGTGACCGAAGCTGATATGATCAATAAGTATATTTCTTTTTGCTGCATACAAAACCATAAATTAACAACAATTGAGCAAATAAAACTGAAAAGAAAAAGATTCTAATGATGACAATTTTAAAGTCTCCCAAAACTCCAGCCCAATTTGTAATTGAATAAAGTGGTAGTGAAGTTGCGTAATAGACCAATAAACTAAAGCTCAACCAAAAAAATAAATTTTTTAAAATTCCATTCAAGCTACTTACTTTCAACATCTGATTAAAACACATGATCAACATGATGATCATAACAATTCCTCCAGCAACATATCCATAAGAACTCGGTTCTTTCACAAAATTATTTAACCCAATAGCAAATGATCCTATGTAACAAAAATTGAAAAAACCTTGTAAAAACCATATGAATTTACGCTTAGCTCCATCAAAATACTGATTATAAATCAATAAATAAAAATTTAATTGAACAAATATGACCAGATTGTAAAGCCATACATTGTTTGTTTTGAAAAAATAAAAACAATACAATTCAACAAAAGCTGCAAAGCCCAAATACAAAGGCAACCACCGCAAATTTGTGTGGTTGTACTTATATAGAAAAATAATGCTAAATACAAAAGTCAACAATTGTATATAGGTTCCAACAATCCCTATAAACTCCATCTAATTAAATGTAAATTTATTCTAATCAAAGACACATATTTGGACAACTATTGATTTGATTGGCGACTCCAGATAATTTATTTGGGTCGGGCAGATTTGGATTGTTTTCTGTATCATCTTTCGAATCATCAACAAGTATATCTGACAATTTCAAAGGTTGATCTTTTTCTGAATTCAACACATCAATCCCAACATTTTTGCCTTCAATCTCAGTTGTCGGTGCAAACATAAGGGTGAGTTCGTAATCTTCATTGGAAGCATTCTCCATATTGGGTTTCCCTTCTTTGTACTGTGTGTAAATAAATTCAATTCCAGTGATTTCAATTTTTTTATCAGCCGCAGTTTTTTTAACAAATTCTAAATATTCCTCCAAAGCTTCTAAAGATATCCAAGAACGAAGTGCATATTCATTTCCGTTATATTTTGGATGTGCTTTTTTGAAATTTTCTAATTGATTTTTAGCCTCTTTAATTGTAATCAAATTACTTGGCTGCTTAGATGTTAAGTTATTTTCCATAGATAAAAGTTTTAGTAGTTTAACTCACAAGTTAATAATTTTTCAATTGTTAAACATAAAATCTACTAACTTTTGAAGCATAGATTTATAAATTCAGGAAAAATCCTGTTTGAAACGATCGACTTTTTGAATTTTATTTTAAATGTATAATTGAGTGCTGTTTTTCCAATAATTGTGAAATCTTTGTTAATTATTTTCATGAATTTCATTTCAATCGAAATGACTTTTATCAAAAAAATTAATTCCAATTTCTAATATACTTTATTCAAAAAACACAACAAACAACTAATTATCAAATAGATACAAAACCAAGAAAATCTATTTCAATTAATTCCACCTTTAAATTCCTCAAGCAACAACCAAGATTTATCATCAATTCTCGTTGCATGCATATATGTAGGTATCACAACATTTTCTACCTTTGCACTTGGAATTTTTTTATGCTTTGAAATAAAATAAAATTAGAATTTCTTCTTTATTCGGCTACAAGCCTGATTATAGGAGCATTAGCAGTATGAGAAGGACTCAATTAAATAAAAATATAAGAAATGAAATTTAATCCATGGCACCACGTATCAGTTGGTGAAGATCAACCAGACGTTGTTCAATCAATTATTGAAATTCCTCAAGGAAGTAAGGCGAAATATGAATTAGACAAGGATTCAGGTATGCTAAAACTTGACAGAGTTCTATTTTCATCTTTAAACTATCCACACAATTACGGATTCATTCCACAAACTTTGGGTGAAGACAACGATCCATTGGACATCATTGTCATCTCTCAAATCGATGTAGATCCGATGTGTATAGTTGAGGCGAAAGTAATTGGAGTTTTAAGAATGATTGACAATGGTGAAGGCGATGATAAAATCATTGCAGTTGCAGAGCATGACATGAGTATCAATCATATCAACGAGGTTTCTGAACTTCCACCACATTTGACGGTTGAACTTCAAAACTTTTTTGAAGATTACAAAAAACTAGAAAACAAAGTTGTTATAGTTGAAGATTTTCAAAATGCAGAAGTAGCCAAACAAATTGTTACAAAAGCTATTGAAGATTATAAGATTGCATTTAAGAAGAAAAAGTAATTTTTCTTGTCCTGTCCTGAAAAATTGATACAGGATTCAACAAAATTTAATTAAACAGTACAGATGGTTTTATTTGTACTGTTTTTTTATTTAATATTGGTTTTAACTTTAGCTCTAGATGCATTTGCCCAGGTGTTAAGTAATGATTAGATAAATGAGGTCTTAATTAATTTATTATACTTCTTTACAGCTTTTTCAACCAAAATTCTACTGGTTTTTAAATCTACATTAAAATTATCGATTTCATATTCTTGTTTTAAAATTCCTTTAATTCTTTCGGCAATGGTATTCTCATTCGTCATAATACTGAGTATTTTATGCCTTTCAAACACGGTTCTCCTACTAAAAAATCATAAACGTATTAACCAACAATTTTCTTAGAATAAGCAGCTGTTATTAAAACTTAAATAAGTTTTAATCTCACTGAGTACGCTTTACATAATTTGATCGTTTTTCATATTAACGTCTTATTTGTATCGCTATTTCAGGACGAGAGAGAAAATAGAAATCAAAAAAACCGCCTCAATTTCATTAAATGAGACGGCTTCTTAAAGTATTTTGAAAAAAATAATTTTAAATATTTCTTCTTTTAATTTCTCTTTGTATCAATGATAATTCTCTTGTTGTTTGACCAGCAACAGAAGTATTTTCTTCTGCTCTTCGGATCAAATAAGGCATCACTTTTTTAATCGGACCATAAGGTAAATACTTCGAAGTATTATATCCCAAATCACCTAATTTAAAGCTAATATTGTCGCTCATACCATACAGCTGACCAAACCAAACTTTAGGTGATTTTTTATCGATTCCATTTTCTTCGATCAAACGTGTCAAAAGTTCACTGCTGTATTCATTGTGAGTACCTGCGAAAATTGAAATTCTGTCTATATTTTCGATCATATATTCCAATGCCAAATTATAATCTCTATCGGTCGCTTCTTTATTGGGTTGAATTGGATCTTTGTAGCCTTTTTCTTTGGCTCTTTCTCTTTCCAACTCCATATAAGCACCACGAACAATTTTGAAACCAATAAAATAATTTTCTTCGACTGATATTCGATGTATTTTCTTTAAATACTCCAATCGATCGTGTCTATACATCTGAAGAGTGCTCCAAACTACACAGCGTTCTTTATTGAATTTTTTCATCATTTCATCCATCAAATCATCTGCTGCATCTTGCATCCAACTATGTTCAGCATCAGCCATGATTGGCACACCATGTTCATGAGCCGATTGACAAACTTCTTCTATACGAGCTTTTATATTTTCCCATTTCACTTTCTCTTCTTCACTCATTGGTAAATTCAATCCTACTTTTTCGAAAATATCTATACTTCCAAAACCAGTCGGTTTAAATACAACGATAGGAATTTCGTTGGGATGTTGTTTGGACAAAGGAATTAAACTCAGTATTTCATCTTTAACATGATCGAATTCTTCTTCAGATTCTTGACCTTCGACCGAATAATCCATGATTGAGCTTACACCATATCGATAAAGTTCATTGGCAACTTTCAAACATTCTTCAGGAGTTTCTCCACCCACAAAATGTTTATAAATGGTATTTCTAATGATTGGTTTTACCAAAGGTAAATTGGTAGCGAATGGCAATTTAAAAAAAACAGCTCCTAATCTTGTCAGAAAAGGACTTGCCATCAATTGAAAAAGTCTTTTTGCTTTTTTTAATTCTTTATTAGATTTCGCTTCAAAAGCTGTTTTAGTATCATCGAATAGTGCCATAAAAACCCATTAAATTTAAAACAAAACTAATCAATTCATCTCAGACTAAAATATGATATAAATCCATACTTCATTTAAGGTTTAAAACCCTAAATCATCGTCATCGTCGAGGTCAAAATCCTCTAAACCAAATGAATCTTCTGGATTTCCTACAGGTAGGTTAATTGAACTTCCCAACTCCAAATTCCCACTCGAATCATTCATAGAACTCTGGAATTCAAAACCACCCATGCTCATATCGTCTTCTAAATCTGCAAACTTAGCTTGTTCTCCGATGAACCTCAATCGAACGTTGTCCAAAGCTCCGTTTCTGTGTTTTGCAATGATAAATTCCGCTTGACCAGCACATGGAGTATTGTATTCATCATCCCAAACATCTAATTTATAATATTCAGGTCGATAAATAAATGAAACGATATCTGCATCCTGTTCAATCGCTCCTGACTCTCTTAAGTCGGACAGTAATGGACGTTTGTTTCCACCTCTTGTTTCAACCGAACGTGACAACTGTGAAAGTGCGATTACAGGAATGTTCAATTCTTTTGCAATGGATTTTAAGTTTCTTGAAATA
Organism: Flavobacteriales bacterium UBA3376; assembly: GCA_002359055.1. GTDB lineage: Bacteria > Bacteroidota > Bacteroidia > Flavobacteriales > Weeksellaceae > Moheibacter. Next base: position 51,376 of record DEQC01000022.1, read on the forward strand.
GTTGAAATTTCTTGTTCACGATTTCCACTGGTTTTACCTCCACCTAAAGTCATCAATTGTAAATAGTCAATCACAATCAACTTCACACCATGTTGTGAAACCAAACGCCTTGCCTTTGCTCTTAAATCGAAAATCGATAAAGCCGGCGTATCATCTATAAACAATGGTGCGTCTTCTAAAGTTTTCACTTTACTGTACAATTGTTTCCACTCATGATCTTCCAAAGTTGCTTTTCTCAATTTTTCAGAAGTAATTCCAGTTTCACTTGAAATCATACGCGTAATTAACTGAACACTTGACATCTCTAATGAGAAAACTGCAACTGGCGTTTTTTGATCAACAGCTATATTTCTCGCCATAGACAAAACAAAAGCTGTTTTACCCATACCTGGTCTTGCTGCTATGATAATCAAATCGGATTCTTGCCAACCTGAAGTGATTTTATCGACTTTTGTAAAACCTGAAGGAATTCCACTCATTCCTTCTTTCTCAGACATGGCTTTGATTTTGTCAATGGCCTCGCTTACCAAAGTTCTTGAGTCAGTAAAACTCTTTTTGATTCCACCTTCGGTTATTTCAAATAATTTACTTTCAGAATAGTCCAACAAATCGAATACATCTGTGGTTTCATCATAGGATTTGTCGATGATATTGGATGAAATCTCTATGAGTTGTCTTAAGATAAATTTCTCCATCAACACTCTCGCGTGATATTCGATATGTGCTGCGGATGAAACTTTTTGGGTCAATTGAATCAAATAATAATCTCCACCAACCATGTCCAATTTACCTTCATTTCTCAACTCATTTGAAACAGTTAATAAATCGATGGGTTGAGTTTCGTTGAACAATTTTCTGATGGCTGCAAAAATAACTTGATGCTGAATTCTATAAAAAACTTGAGGCGTCAACACGTCAATGACTTCGTCGATTCCTTTCTTGTCAATCATCATTGCACCCAACACTGCCTCCTCTAAATCGATGGCTTGAGGCGG
>DEQC01000022.1:52422-62132 GCA_002359055.1 Flavobacteriales bacterium UBA3376
CGATGTTGTTTCTACTTTCTCCATTTGAATTGGCTAAGATATAAAATTGTAATTTATATGCACTAAATTTTAGATAAATAAAGTTCTTAACAATCTAATTTTTATCCATAATAAATCCAAAAAAATTTTAGGCACACCTTTTGAAATGTGACATATATCATGTATGTATTTTAGGTGCTTGGAATTTATTACAAAATCTCCCCGCTCAATCTACAAAATAAATCAGTCATTTATAAATTTAAAAAAACCTTTAATTATGCGTAAGAATCAAAAAACTAATTGGAATGATTTTCTGTTCGAAAACAGAAATAAAGCTTATGGCGCTTATCAAATCAGAAACGATGAAAATTGGAATTTATTGAAATCAACATTGATCGGATTATCGATCATGGGACTATTTGTAGCTATTTTTTCTTTTACTAACAAAACTGTAACTGTCGAAGAAGAAAAAACCGCTGATCCTATTGTTCATGTTTTAGAAAAGTTGAAAGATGAAATCAAAGAAGAAAAGCCACCGAAATTTGTAAAACCTGAAATTAATCCTCCAACCGCTATAAAAAAGAAAAATTTGGATGAGAGTGAATATACTCCTGACCCAAAAGATCAACCGAAAGTTGAAACAAAAGTTGTAGAAAATCAGAATTTGAATACAAGTGATGGTGAAGGAAACGAAGGTGATGCAACAACTTCTAACCAAGGAACACATAACTTTGGATCTACAACAGGTGTTGACGATGGAGAAGCTGATGCACCATCTGCGCCTGTTGTAAATAACAAAGTTTATAATGTGAGAGAGGTTTCGAAAGTAGCGGTATTTCCTGGTTGTGAATCTTCAAATTACGATGAAAAAGCTTTGTTAAATTGTATGTCAAAAGAGTTACAATTACAATTGTCAGATTATCTACGTGATTTTAGTGAAATTGCTTATAGATACAATATCAATTTAGCCCAAACAAGACTGAATTTCGTAGTGGATAAAAGCGGTAGAATTACACAAATCAGAACCACTCAAGGAAACAGCCCTGAATTTGATAAAGAAGCACAAAAAGCTTTGGATAAACTTTCTAAAAAATTGATAAAAAATAATCAATATATAAAAGCTGCAGAGCTCGATGATGGCAGTAAAGTCAATATGAACTTTAGCTTACCTATTCAATTCTTACTCAACTAAAACCATAAACCGTCTCATGTTCGATGAGACGGTTTTTTTATACTATAAAATAACAAACTAAAAACTTTCTTAGAAAATCTTATAAGTCAATCCCCAAAATGCACTGAAATTAATCGGACCAACATCTTTTCCATACCCAGGAATCACAAGTGGTTCCAGACCTTCTTGCTTTTTACTTCCTAAATAAATTTCAGGTCTGACAGAAAAATCCACATAAAAATTGGAAAGCAGTCGTACCCTTGCACCCAAAACTATTTCAGCCCAATATGCCGATACATTTTCTGTTGGAAAACTTCCATAATCATAGACTTGATTGTTCGATAAACGTATAGGATATTTATTGACTGTTTGATCATACATCGCATAAGCAAAGCGGAGTCCTGTATAAAATCCATTGGATAAATCTTCATGGTCTTGAGATACAAACCAATTGAATCCCAATTTAAAATACATACCATCAACATCTATGTCCCAATCCAAATCATCGTAGTGATTTTTCTCAAAACCAAATTCAGCCACTGCATTCCATTTTTTATAAACCCTAAAAGAAATCATCGCTTGCGCTCCTTTTCTATCACCAAAAAAAGCCAAACTCGGTGTAAATAAATCGACACCAACAAACAGATTACCGGCTCTATTTTCAACCTTATTTAATTGCAAACTGTCATTGATTGAGACTTCCAATGTTTGAGCTTCCAAATTAATCGAATCTTCTTGTGCATATACACACAAACTGAAAAGACTAATTACTAAGCACGATATATAAATCAGTTTTCGTTTCATCTTTTAGTTCATTTGATTCGTTGGGAATGAGATAATTGATGTAATTCTGAGTGGTTTGATAGTGTAAACTTTTATAAGTCAATCTAAACCCACAGGCTTTTGATACATACTCGGTGGTCGGTAGATAATTTACGGTCAAAATATCGCTTATCGAATTACTTCTTCTTTGAATTTTATAATAAATGATTTCTTCATTCAATCCACCCAAAGGCAATTTTAAACTATCGCTAAAAACCTTATCATAAAGCAAATATGAATTTTCAAAATCGATGGAATTCGAAGCGTAAATCGTCAGAGTATCTTTCAAATTCTGTGTATTAAAATCATTCCTGAAAACCACCGTCAGATTGGGCGTTCCTTCACCAACACAAATATCATCCTCTTCACAAGAAGTTAAAATCATTGATCCAATCAACAAAATCAAAAATAAAATCCGCTTATTCATAATTACTGAATTCACTCCAAAAGTACGATTATTACTCACTAATTCGATAATCTCATCCAACTATTTCCTTTCCAACAAAACCACATTTTCTACATGATGGGTTTGAGGAAACATATCCACTGCTTGTGACTTGACTATTCTGTATTGATCTTTCATCAACGCTAAATCTCTTGCTTGAGTAGCAGAATTACAACTCACATAAACCACACGTAAAGGATTGATTTTCAAAATATTTTCTACCACATTTTTGTGCATTCCATCTCTCGGTGGATCGGTTATAATCACATCAGGTTTTCCATTTTTTTCTATAAACTCTTGGTCGAAAATATCTTTCATATCTCCACAAAAGAAATCGCAATTGTCAATTCCATTGCGCTCAGCGTTTTCTTTGGCAGCATCTATAGCTTCTTGAACCGCCTCTACTCCAATTACTTTTTTAGCATTTTTAGCGACGAATTGAGCAATGGTTCCCGTTCCTGTGTACAAATCATACACCAATTCGTTTCCTTTTAAATCAGCAAATTCTCGAGTGATTTTATACAATTCGTATGCTTGTTTTGCATTGGTTTGATAAAAACTTTTGGGACCAATTTTAAATTTCAACCCTTCCATTTCCTCCATCAAATGATCTTCTCCATAATAAGTTTCAATGTCTAAATCATAAATAGAATCATTTCCTTTTGGATTAATTGTATATAAAAGCGAAACAATTTGAGGAAATTTGGATTTCAAATGATCCAACAAAGCAATTCTCTTTTCTTTATCTTCTTCGAAAAATTGAATCAAAACCATGAATTCCCCCTTCTGATTTGAGCGTAGCATCATAGTTCTTAAAAAACCTTGTTGATTTTTTAAATCAAAGAATTCATAATTATTCTCGATTGCAAACTTTTTTGTCGCCAATCTGATTTCATTGGATGGACTTTCTTGCAAATGACATTCTTTTATGTCAAGAACTTTACTCCATTGACCTGGTATGTGAAAACCTAAAGCATCTCTCTCATAAATCTCATCCGTGCGATTGATTTCATCCTCTGTTAACCAACGTGAATTTGAGAAAGAAAATTCTAATTTATTTCTATAATAATAAATGTCTTCTGAGCCTAAAATCGGTAAAATCGATAGATTTTCAAATCCTCCGATTCGAATTAAATTACTCTCAACTTCATCTTGTTTAAATTTCAATTGAGTATCATAATTCAAATTTTGCCATTTACAGCCACCACATACTCCAAAATGCTCACATTTCGGAATCACTCTATGAGGTGAATAGGACACAATATCAGTAACACGAGCTTGTAAAAAACTTTTGCGTTTCTTATAAACCATTACATTTACAACATCACCCGGCACCGCTCCTTCGATCAAAATCGTTTGACCTTCAGAAGTTTTACCGATAGATACGCCTTTTGCACCTGCACGAAGCACTTCTATATTTTCCAGCAAAATTTGCTTTCGTTTTTTCTTTCTCATGCTGCAAATATAAAATTTAAATGACGTTTATAGATGAAGCGTTCGACTTAAATGTAATTTCAAATTATAATTCAATCAGAACAATTCCACAATTCGAAGAAATTTAATTTTTCAAAAAAATAAATCAAACTAAAAAGTAACTATAGAATTGTTCAATCGCGAAGCTAAATCATCTATATCTTCATACCTCGCCAATTTTGTAATCCATCTTTGAGGAATGTTTTCGTAGCGATAATACATACCTGCAATTCCACCAGTCACAGAACCGGTCGTATCTGTATCTTCTCCTAAATTCACAGCTTTCAAAACTGCTTTTTTAAAATCGTCGGTTGTCAAAAAACACCAAATACTCGCTTCTAAAGTATCTAAAACATAACCAGAACTTTTAATTTCATCTTCAGGAAGTTCAGCTATATTTCCTTTCAACAATCGATCGAAATGTGAAATTTCTTCATTTGGAATAGATAATTCTTTCAGAAAGTCAGTGACTTCCGATTGGAGTTCTGAATAAATTTCAAATTTATCTTTTCCATACATGATTTTTCTTGCAAATTCTAAATAATAAAAACATGCAATCACAGAACGAATATGTCCGTGAGTGATGGACGAAACTTTTTTCGTCAATTGAAATCGCTCATTTATAGATACATTATGAATATGAAATAATAATGGTAAAATTCTCATCAAAGAACCATTTCCGTTTGAATTTTCATCGAAACTTCCCGCCAATTCAGCCTGTTCCCCATCGCCATATCGCGTCAAAGACAATCGAGTTCCATAACCTATATCGAAAATTACACCTCTTGCTGTCCAGAAATTATCTCTGTACCAATCGACAAAATATTGAGCAATTCGATTGGCATCAAATCCGTCGATGAGCGCTTCTGCCAAGCAAAATGCCAAAGAACTATCATCGGACCAAGTTCCAGCGGGTTGATAAAAAGTACCATAACCAATCATATCTATGACCGGATGTTCTCTTAAATATTCACGACTTTTGAATTCCACTGGCACACCTAAAGCATCGCCTATGGCCAAACCAAATAATGCAGAACGCACTTGATTCAAATAAATATCCTTCATTCTCATGCACTAAAGTTAAGCTTAATTCTAATGAATTAAACTTTGATTTTAGAAATATGAAAGGACAATTGATTTTGATTTAATTTTTGACTTTATCGAAAATTTCGATCAACTTCTTCTCTTCATTTTCCCAATTGAAGATTTCAGCAGCTTTCTTCAAATTCTCTGCATAAACTTCTTTTCCTTCGCTCAACAATTCCGTGATTTTATTAGAAATATGTAAAACATCATGATTTTCAATGGTTTTCCCTAAACCATATTTTTCTATGGTATTTTTTATTTCTGGTAAGAAAGTTCCTAAAATTGGAATTCCTGCATGTGAATAATCGAAGATTTTATTGGGCAAAGCATATCGATAACTAATTCCTCCATCTTCTTCTAAACTCAATCCCAAATCTGCCAAAGGTGTGATCAATCTCAATTGAGTCGGTTTCTGATTGCCCAAAAATTTAACTTTATTTTCGAGTTCTAATTCCTTGGTCAAATTCTCATAATCTTGTTTTTTAGGGCCATTTCCTATGATCCAAAGTTGAGCATCTTCAACGTATTTCATGGCTTGAATCATTTTATCAATTCCACGACTCATATTGACTGCACCTTGATAAATGATGACTTTTTCGTTGGGTTTTCTTTTGGGCAATTGAACGATCAATTTATCATCATTGAAAGTTTGCGTGATGGGTACATTCCGGATGACTTCCGCTTTTACATTGTATTCTTTTTCAAACCATTTTGCATAAGAATCACTCACTGTATAAATGTGTTTGAGTTTTGGCATCAATCGATTTTCTAACTTTTTCCACAACCATTTTTTTATTTTCCTTTCGGTCAAACTCGGCATTTCAGAAAATATTTCATGGCTATCAAAAACCAATTTGCACTTTTTCTTTTTACTGACTAAATAGTTAGGAAGCAGGGCATCTAAATCATTAGCCAAAAGTATATCGTCTTTTGTAGTGATTTTCATCAACTGTTGATACAACTGCCAGTTGAAGTTCATGTACATCCCCATCCCTTCCTGAGAAGAAAGTTTAAGAATATGGATCAAATATGGAAAATGCAATTCAGGTTCTCCCCGTAAATTTGTGGCTATCACCTCAACATCATATCCGAATTTTTGTAAAGATTGACAAACTTTTTGCACCCTTTGATCATTCTCATAATTGTTAATCACTGACGTGATAACTTTTGTTTTTGACATATTCTTCACTATTAATCTAATTCAAATGTAAGAAAATTTGTCAATTGACCTCAAAAATAAAGGTGTTTTGATTTTTAGTAATGGAAATACTTGAATGAAAAAAACATCAACTCACAGCTCACAATCGATTAATGATTAAAAATCTGCTTCTATTTCGAAGCATAAATTTTCTTTGGTTTTTGGATGTTGAAATTCTAACAAACCTGCGTGTAAATACAATCTATCTTTTACAATTCCATAAAGATCATCGCCCACTATAGGTGCATTTAATCCTAACTCATGAGCCGAATGAACCCTGAGTTGATGAGTTCTACCGGTTATCGGCCAAAAGTGAACTTTGGTCGTTTCTTTATTTCTTTCGATTACTTTCCATTCGGTACGAGATTTTTTCCCTTTTTCAAAACAAACGATTTGCCTCGGTCTGTCCAAAGGATCCAATCTCAATGGCAATTCAATCACACCTTCATCTTTTTCAATTGTTCCAGACAAAAGCGCTGTGTATCTTTTGATGACAGTTTTCTTTAAAAATTGTCTTTGAATATGTTTGTGAGTTTCTTTGGTTTTTGCGACCACAAGTAAACCGGAAGTTGACATATCCAAACGATGAATGATCAAAGGTTCAACTCCTTTCAGCATATCTTGTAAACGCGTATAAACTGAATCTTGAATTTCAATTCCAGGCACTGAAAGCAGTTCTGTTGGTTTATTTACAACCACTAATTCTTCATCTTCGTAAACAATTTTCAATTGTTTTTCTTTGGCCAAATTAATCAACAATGGATTTTCTTCTATTTGTATTCCATCCAACATATGCTTCAAAATTGGTCGACATTTCCCACTACAAGCGGGATAAAAATATTTGTGTTTTCTGATTTCAGATTTTGGAGAAGCTCCCCACCAAAATTCAGCAAATGCCAAAGGTTTCAATTGGTTCAAAAAAGCAAATTGCAAAAGTTTGGGAGTCGAACATTCGCCAGCTCCTGCAGGTGGTCTTTCGAAAATTGTCTCTTCAAATATATCGCGTAAATGCTTTTCTTCTCTCTTTATATTTAAGAACGAATAACTTTCAAACAATCGATTTTGAAGTGCAGAAGATCTTTCTTTTCTCTCTGTTTTCAATGCTTCTAATTCATTTTCAAAAACATCGATTTCAATTTGAATTTTCTCTAATTTTTGACTCCATTCTTCCGTCAAAACCCTTAACATGTATTGATCCCTATGACTTTGTTTGATCAAATCAGCTTCGACCAACTCATATTCATTTTGGTTTAAAGTAAGTTTTTTTTCTTTACGAATTTTGCGTCTTTCAGCTTTATTTTCACGCATTATTTGCCTAAAATCAGCTATTGATTTTTCTGATTGCTCAACTACTTCCTTGTATTTAATTTTCCAATAGTGATAATGTTCATTTTTTTCTAATTCTTTGATTTTTTTATTGATTTCATTGATAGGTTTCACTCCTTCGTTGAAAAAACTACCTTCAGTCAACATATCAAAAACTGGAGGAACAAATTTTTCGTGATGATTACTATCGGCAACTTTCCCTGAAAAAGCAGACAAATATCCGAGTCTTCCATTCTTGTCTTGAACTACTAAAACACCGAACATTTTACCGATTGCATTTTCAGTATTTTCTCCATTTAGCCCAAAATTATGATTGACTTTGAAGTCATTTTCTAAATAATTCTGTAAATCTTCTGTAGCCAATTTGACCAACGGATGTGGAGTATAATAAAATGGATAAGTAAACTTTTTGGGTAAACTTATTTCTTGGATCAAATCTTCATCGAAATAAGTAATTTTATTTTTTGTTTGTATGTATTTATCTTCGATTTCCATCGGATTAAATTCTAAAATAATCTCTCATAATTCCAGCATTATCAACATTTGAAGTATTGATTTCCATTATTTTAGGATTTTCACTATCATCATAAAAAGTAGTTAACTCATTTTTCAAATCTTCCAAACTTTCAACTTTTATGTATTGAAAACCAAACATTTTCGATAAATGTTCAGCTGTCAATTGATGTTTGGTTTCGAATACAGTTTCGACTACTCCAGAATCCTCAGGTCCAGGAATTATTTTAAAAATATTTCCACCACCATTGTTGATTAAAATGATCCTAAAATTATTAGGAATGTAAGGATTCCACAATCCGTTGCTATCATAAAAAAAGCTAATATCACCTGTGACTAAAATTGTTTGATGATGAGTTGCGATTGAAGCTCCAGCTGCTGTTGAAGTCGAGCCATCGATTCCACTTGTTCCACGATTGCAAAATATTTTTTGTTGCCCATTATGATCAAAAAGTTGCGCATATCGAATCACCGATGAATTCGCATATTGAACCACAGATTTTTTTGGATAAGTTTCAATTAACTTCTCAAAAACTTTAAAATCTGAGAATGCAGTGTTTTTAGCAAAATCTTTTTGTTTTTCTTCTTTTTCTAAACGGATGGAATTCCACTTTTTATAATAAACTGTTTTTTGAGGAAAAATATGAGGAACGAATTTCTCCAAAAAATCAATCGGATTAGATTTAACTTTTTCAGTCAAACATTGAAAAGTATCAGGATGCCAATTTTCATCGATGTGCCAATGATGTTCTGGCGAATGATTTCTAAAGAAAGCTTTTATTTTTTTAGAAACAACATTTTGTCCAATGGTCAACAAAATTTCAGGTTTCAATTCTTCGAGCAATTCATCGGACATCGAATAAATCACAGAATCGATTTTATTAAAAAAACGTTTGTTATGGATGTTTGAAGTCGTTTCTGTAAAAACAATTACAGAATCGTCTTCAGCCAATTTATTGATCCAATCATTTAATTCTTCATTTGGAAATTGCAATCCCACCAAAACGATTTTCTTCTGATAAGCATTCCACAAATCACAAAGCTCATCGATATTGATAGTTTCTTTTTCTTTTTCATCAATTTTAAATTCATCAAATTCAAAATCAATTGAGTTTTGAAATTCATAAATCGGTTCTGAAAAAGGCATGTTGATATGAACCGGTCCTGAGTTATGAATAGCACTTGAAATTGCTTTTTTGATTTGATTCAAATTTTCTGTGATTGTTTCAGTTGTTTCATCCTCTTTCAATTGGGAATTGAAATACGTATGTTTTTCTAAAACATTTTTTTGGCGAATGGTTTGTCCATCGAAGTTATCGACCAAATGTTCAGGTCTATCGGCCGACAAAATAATCAATGGAATGTTTTGATAAAAAGCTTCTGTAACCGCTGGATAATAATTGACCAAAGCGGAACCTGAAGTACAACAAAGAACCACAGGTTTTCTGAGTTGTTGTGCCATACCCAAACCTACAAATCCGGCTGAGCGCTCATCGACTATACTAAAAGTCTTAAATTTTGGGTGATGGCTGAAATGAGTCGCCAAAGCTCCATTTCTCGATCCTGGTGACAATACGATATGATCAACACCAAATGATTGAAGAGTTTCTCCAATCATTTGAACATTTAAATTTTTTGAGAATTTTTTCAAAACGAAGATTTTCTAAGTGGGCAAAGTTAATCCGAAAATATGAAAT
>DEQC01000004.1 GCA_002359055.1 Flavobacteriales bacterium UBA3376
CATCTTCTTATCTACCAATGAACGGACTCTAACAAACCCTAAATCCTTTCGGAATAGGAGTGCAAAGATAAGAGCATATTTTTAAATTCTACAAACTTTTAAAGATATTTTTTTCAATATTTTTCTATCGAAAAATAATCAGAATTGATTTACAAATACTTATACTCTAAAAATTGTTTTATTTAATTTTAAAAAGCTCCTAAATCAATTTTCAATGAGACGATATTTGAGTAGAGTGCGACACTCTGATCGCCTACATCTGTCAAGGCATAATCTATAGAAATACCTTTGTATCTAAAGCCCAATCCTATGTTGGGTTGAAAAGTCAATTGCTTATCTTCCTCAAATGTAGTTTCGTATTGAAAGTTATTTACACCTCCTCTTAAAAAAACCATTTGATCATAACCAAATTCAAAACCAAAAGCTGGAGATATGCTCAAAGCTGAAGTCGAGATAAGATCATTGGTTTGCGCAAACCTAAAGTTTAAATCCAATTCGCCCAACACATCAAACTTATCATTGATTTGGAATTTCTTAGCTACACCGAATTGTAATTTAGGAAGTGTAAGTTCTATTGTTTCTTCCGGTAATTCATTCAAAGTTTCTTGATTTCCAGTTCCTGGCTCTGTAACTGTAATTTTGTTGAGTTCTTTTTCGTTGATACTCCACGCATTGAAAGTAGTGGTAATGTCTCTTGCCATTAAACCAAAATAAAAATCATCATCAGTTTTATACCTAAGTCCTAAATCAAATCCAAAACCGAATGAATTAGCGAATTTACCTATGTGTCGATACACCAATTTAGCACTTGCACCTACTGCTATGTCTGAATTTCCAAGAAAATATCCAGCATAACTCATGGTCAAAGCATAGTCTGCTGTAGAGAATTTGCTGATTCGATCATAATCGATATTACCTTGAGCATCGATTAACTCAGTTGTATTTAATATATCATCGACTCCGAATCGATACAATGAAAAACCTATGGTCGAATGATTTCTCAATGGTATTGCAACAGCAGCATAATCATATTTAGCAATTGATTGGAAATATTCGGCATGCATGGCTCCTATTTGCCACCCATCCCATACTTCTGTCAGTCCAGCGGGGTTCCAATAAGTTGAATTTACATCATCAACACTTGCAACTACCGCATTTCCCATCGCAAATGCTCTTGCATCTACCCCTATATTTAGAAACTCGTTAGAATATTTACGAGTGATTTGTGAATAAACAGAGGTAGTTAATAAAAATACTAAAATATTAATTTTCAGTTTCAAAGCTTTTCAGTCTAAGTGTATATTTTCCAATTTGGAAGTTTAATTATTTTGCAAAAATGGAACCTTTTGTTTAAAACACAAAATTTGGTTTTTTATTGCATTTCAATTCTTATTATCTTAGCAAACTATTCTTTGATTTATCCGATTTGAAAGGATAAATTTTAACTTAACAAATAGAAGAATAGTCTGAAGTTATGAAGCTATTTACTATACCTAATTTTTTAACACTTGGAAACCTATTTGCTGGATGCTTATCCATATTATATATAACAGGTTTTTTTGGGGAAGATCCGAAAATGATCAGCACTGCAGTAATGATTCTTATGATCATTAGTTTGGTTTTTGACCTATTGGACGGCATGGTAGCGAGGTTAATGAAAATTAGCTCTGATATAGGAGTTCAGCTCGATTCTTTAGCGGACATGGTGAGCTTTGGAGTCGTTCCTGGTTTTATGATGGTTCAAATACTTGGAGAGACCAATGTTCATTCATTCAGCGAATTGGAATTATTTGGCTTATTGATCACTTTGTTTTCTGCCTTGAGATTGGCTAAATTTAATGTTGACACTGAGCAATCATCCTATTTTAAAGGTTTAGCTACACCAGCAAATACTTTATTGATTTTTTCTTTTTATTGGTTGATTCAAAACAATGGTATCATATTCAGCGAAAAGTTTGATAATTTATTTCTGTTGATTATCACTTTCGTGACCAGTTTATTGTTAATTGCCAATTTACCTTTATTTTCTTTTAAATTAAAAGGCTTTTCATGGAAGGACAATGATTTCATATATATATTTCTCATTATATGTCTCATTTTATTAATTTTATTCAAAATAGCATCTATACCGTTTATAATACTTATATATATAATCATTTCAATTATTTTCAGAAAAAAAATCATTCATGCTTAAATTACACAAACCGCTTTGTTTCTTTGATTTAGAAACCACAGGAATCAATGTTGCTAAAGATCGTATAGTAGAAATTTCAATTTTGAAAGTTTTCCCCAACGGAAATAAGGAAAGCAAGACCATTAGAGTCAACCCTGAAATTCCTATTTCGGCTGAAGCAACCTCAGTTCATGGTATTTCCAATGAAGATGTAGCAAATGAGCCTACTTTTGGTGAAATTGCTCCTCAAATTTGGGAAATGATGAAAGATTCTGATTTGGCGGGTTATAATTCAAATCGATTTGACATACCATTGTTGGTCGAAGAATTTATTCGCAACAATATAGAATTCGATTTAAAGAATCATCGATTTGTTGATGTTCAGGTTATATTTTTCAAAAAAGAACCGAGAGATTTGAGTTCGGCTTATAAATTTTATTGCGACAAAACCTTAGAAAACGCACATTCAGCCAAAGCTGATGTAGAAGCTACTTATGAAATTTTCAAAGCACAGATCAAAAAATACGATGATTTAGAAAATGACATTCGTTTTTTAAGCGAGTTTACCACTCAGAAAAGAACAGCTGATTTGGCAGGATTTATAGGATATGATAAGGATGGTGATGAAATTTTCAATTTCGGAAAGCACAAAGGAAAAAAAGTAATTGATGTGTTCGAGAAAGATTTAGGTTATTATAGTTGGATCCAAAATGCAGATTTCCCTGGATATACCAAGAAAATTTTGACTCAAATCAAATTAGCTTCAGCCTTTAACAAATAATTTTTTAACTATGACTTCAAAAATCGTTTACAAAGGGAATCTAAGAACTGAGATGATTCACAATCAATCGGGAAGTTCGGTTGAAACAGATGCTCCAATTGACAATCAAGGAAATGGAGAGCGCTTCTCTCCTACTGATTTAGTGGCATCGGCTTTGGGGAGTTGTATGCTTACCATTATGGGCATTGCTTCAAACACTCATGAAATCCAGATTGAAGGAACTGAGGTTGAAGTCAATAAAGTCATGCATTCCAGTCCAAGAAGAATCGGTGAGATCTCTATCAAAATGACTATCAAAGGGCAAGATCAATATACAGAGAAGCAAAAAACAATTTTGGAACACGCAGCGATAACTTGTCCAGTTTATTTAAGTTTGAGCGAAGATGTGAAGAAAATAGTTGAATTCGTTTGGCCATAAAAAGAATTGATTAGAATTCAAAACCATAAATCCAATTTTCAAAAGTCTTTCCTTAACTTTGCAAATTGAACACTAAATGTTCAAAACACTATAAGTCTATAATAAATTCAAACAAATGAAAACAGTAGTAATCGGACTTTCTGGTGGAGTTGATTCAAGCGTTGCTGCTTATTTACTCAAGGAGCAAGGCTATAATGTCATAGGGTTATTTATGCGAAATTGGAATGATGCATCAGTAACTTTAGAAGATGAATGTCCGTGGATAGAAGACAGTGCAGATGCATTGATGGTGGCTGAAAAGTTGGGGATTCCATTTCAAGTCATAGATTTAAGTGAAATCTATAAAGAGCGTATCGTAGATTATATGTTTGCGGAATATAAAAAAGGCAGGACGCCTAATCCTGATGTTTTGTGCAATCGTGAGATCAAATTCGATATTTTCTTAAAAACAGCTATGGATTTAGGTGCGGATTATGTCGCAACTGGTCATTATGCAAGGAAAGAAGAGATCGAAGTCGATGGTCAAAAAGTTTATCGACTATTGGCTGGAAAAGATAAAAACAAAGATCAATCTTATTTTTTATGTCAATTGAATCAAGAACAATTGAGCAAATCTCTTTTTCCGATTGGGGAATTAGAAAAATCAGAGGTGAGAAAAATTGCTAAAGAACAAGATTTAGTCACTGCGGATAAAAAAGATTCCCAAGGATTGTGTTTTATAGGAAAAGTTAGTTTACCTGAATTTTTACAACAACAATTGAAGCCAAAATCTGGAGAAATCATAGAAATTTCAAAAGAACATTCTGTTTACAACCAAGAAATTCCAACATTTAACTCAAAATGGGACGAATTGTCTTACAAAGCTGAAAATAGACAATATGAAAAGTCTTTTGGAAAAGTTGTAGGTCAACATGACGGTGCACATTATTTCACCAAAGGCCAAAGAAAAGGTCTAAGGGTTGGAGGTACGCCTGAGCCTTTATTTGTCATAGATACCAATGTCGATGAAAACATCATTTACACAGGTCAAGGTGAAAATCATCCAGGCTTAATGAAGGAAGTACTTTTTATAGAAGAAAGTGAAATTCATTGGGTAAGGGAAGATTTAGAATTAAATATAGATGAAACTTTGGATGTAATGGTGAGAATTCGATATCGACAAGCTTTACAAAAAGCTACTTTGCACAAAGCAGAAAGTGGAATGTACATTTCGTTTGAAGTTCCTCAAAAAGCCATTACAGAAGGGCAATTTGCAGTGTGGTACATAGGCGATGAATTGATTGGTTCTGGAGTTATCAGTTAAAATTAAATACAAAAAAATCCGACTTAAAGTCGGATTTTTTATTATATAAATTGTTTTATTTCGCTTGAGGTGGAAAGTTTTTCAAAATTTCATCAATAGCTTTTGGAATATCTTCAGCTTTTGTATTTAAGTTTGAAACATCTAAACCACTTCCAGCACCTTGCCAAATCAAAATATTTCTCTTATCATCTACTATATCAATAATTATAGTTCCGGAGGTGTATTGATAAACTCTTGAAGGTCCTCCGTAATAAGGTCCCCAATATCCACCATAATAACCATGGTCTATATTGATTTTTTCTTTTGAACTTGCCAAAACGTTGATGTATAAATCTGGAGTTTCAGATTTTACAAAACCTTTGGCGTTGAGATTATTTTCGATAGCAGATAAAATCCTGCGCTTATCTAAATCATTGAGTTCTAATTTATCGATACCTTTCTGATGAAAGTTATAGGTTTTATAAACATTAAAATCTGTATTTCTATCAAAATCATGAGAGACGTTGACAGTACTACACGAAGCTAAGATTATAGAAAATAATAAAAGTGTGAATAGGGAATAAAACTTCATATCAAAAATTATTTTAGTCTAAATTACAACAAAATTCGTTCCTAATCAGTTAAAATTAAGGGAAAATATAACTTACTCCGAAGTTCAAATTTGAAGTAGAATTATTTTTATCGACTGCATCATTTTCCACTTGATCAACAAATCCATAATAATACCTAACAGATATTTCTAAACTTCTATTGAAACTATATCCAAATCCAATGGTCGCACCCATATCGAAACTATTGTATTTATAATCATCCATTTCTGTAGGCTTATCGATTCTTTCAATTGTATCACCTACTTTGAATCCAACATATGGACCTAAGACGGCAAAAAGTTCATTTTCGGCATCTGAGAAATACAATTTAGCATTCAAAGGAATATTTATATAATCCATAAATATTTTCTGCTTATCGGCTCCAGGATAAATTTTACTTGGCACATAGAATTCACCTTGAGCAGAATAATTGATTTCCGGTTCAAAGTACAAAATATCGTTATTTAAAATAGGAATCAGGGCTGAAACTCCGATTTGGAAACCAGTTCTTGATTTTGATTCTTGATGAACGTTGGTAATATTGGTAATTCCTGCGCTTCCACGAAGACCGAAACGAACTTGTGAAAATCCTAATTCAAATACGACTACAGTCAATAAGATTGATAAAAAAACTTTGTTTTTCATTTTATAAATAGTTGGTTTGATTTACAAAAGTAAATAAATGTTATTTCAATAAATAATTTATTTACTCATAGTAATATAAAAAGAAAAACCGCCTTAAATAGACGGTTTTACTAAATATTTTCACATTCTTATTTAAAAGAAATAAGCAAAGCCTAAGTTCAATACTGAGTTGCTATTGGTTTTATCTCCCCAATCATTTTTTACTTGATCTACAAGTCCATAAGAAAATCTCAAAGAGAATTCATATTGTCTGTTGATACTATAACCAATACCAGCATTTAATCCAAAATCGAAACTCGCTAAATCTGCAGCATCGTAATCTTCGAAATTATCACCTACTTTAAATCCGATATATGGACCTGCCAAAGCAAAGAATTCTGTTTCTGAATCAGTGAAATAAAGTTTAGCATTCAAAGGAATGTTTAAATAGTTCAGAAATCTCTTATGCTTTTGTCTGGAACCGTCTTGATACCTTGTATTGTTCAATTCACCTTGCATAGAATAGTTGATTTCGGGTTGGAAAAACCAGATATTACCAGATGAAGTCAAAGGAATTTGAGCCATTGCACCCAACTGAAAACCAGCTCGAGCAACAGAGTAATCATTGACTTCAGTAATATTTGTCATTCCTCCACTAATTCTCGCACCATATTTAATTTGTGAGAACCCAAATTGAGCAAACACTGTAAATAAAATGGTAGCCGTTAATAACTTTGCTTTCATAATTACTTAATTTATAGAGTTTATTTATTTTAAAACTTTTGCAATAGTTTCACCTATTTCGGCTGGCGATTCAGCCACATGGATACCACATTCTCTCATGATTTCCATTTTTGCTTGAGCAGTATCATCTTTACCACCAACGATTGCACCTGCGTGTCCCATAGTACGTCCTGCTGGTGCAGTTTGACCTGCGATAAATCCAACTACTGGTTTTTTAGAACCTGTTTCTTTGTACCATCTTGCAGCTTCAGCTTCTAACTGACCTCCAATTTCTCCAATCATAACCACTGCTTCTGTTTCTGGGTCATTGATAAACATTTCTAAAGCTTGTTTAGTTGTTGTACCAATGATTGGGTCACCACCGATTCCAATCGCAGTTGAAATTCCGTATCCAGCTTTAACCACTTGATCAGCTGCTTCATAAGTCAGAGTTCCTGATTTAGAAACAATTCCAACTTTACCTTTTTTAAATACAAAACCTGGCATGATTCCTACTTTTGCTTCATCAGCTGTAATCACACCTGGACAATTGGGACCGATCAAAGTCACATCTCTATTATCGATATATGCTTGAACTTTAACCATATCTGCAACTGGAATTCCTTCAGTGATACAAATAATTACTCGGATTCCTGCTTCAGCAGCTTCCATGATTGCATCTGCAGCAAATGCAGGAGGAACAAATATAATACTAACGTCTGCTCCTGTTTCTTTTACAGCATCTTCAACTGTGTTAAAAACTGGTTTGTCTAAGTGAGTGGTCCCACCCTTTCCAGGTGTAACACCTCCAACTACTTTGGTTCCATACTCAATCATTTGTTCTGCATGGAAGGTTCCTTCCTTACCTGTAAATCCCTGTACGATTACTTTTGAATCTTTATTTACTAAAACTGCCATTTATATTTTTTTTAATTCAGCAAATGTACTGAATTTTGAGTTGTTAAAAAAACTGAATTTTATCTTTGTGATAAAGCATATAAAGCAAAACTCGCCAACCAATGTTCACCTTCATAACTTCCATCTACTATTGCTGGTAATGAATGTGCTAAATGTTTATCACCTTCTTTTTTCAAATGTCCATATTCATTTGGATTGCTATTTGACAAATGATAGAAAACCCAAGCTCTTGAAAAATTCAATCCATCCAAATGTACCAAATGCCCATCTTCTCTATCTGAAACCTCAGCCACTTGCATAGAGAAACGATTGCTTTTCAAATCAGGCATAAAATCATTGATCCAGTAAGAAAATGCATCTCTTGGTAAAATTTTGTTCATCAATTCTACTTCTGCCAAACAAGGCGAAAGGAAATCATATCCACTCGGTTCCCATCCTATTGGACACTTTTTATCTCTTAAATAAAGTCGGTTCGCTGTATCTTCTATCACCAAAATCAAGCTATCATTCTTTGCATGTTTCGCATAATCATAAGCAAAACTCATCCCGAAAGCACTGTTTGTATGAGTTCCTACACGAATTGGATATTTCAATTTTGGTAAAAACTCTATGTATCGATCGATGATCAAATCTGATAATGGTTGTAAATTTTCTGCCAAAGCTTTTCCTTTTTCATCCTCCCAAGTATCTAATTCCATTTGTAATTTCAGTAGCCAAGCCCATCCATACATACGTTCATACGAATACTCTTGCTCTCTTTGGAAATATTTGATTTCTTCACGAATGTTGGCTTTATTAAGATTGTTTTCGATCATCATCAAAATTGAATCTCTATGATCTAATTCAGGGAAAGATTTTATCAATTTGACCAAAGTCCAATGTCCATGTACCGAAGAATGCCAATCGAAACATCCATAAAACGCAGGATGCAATACTTTTGGCGTACCCAAATCAGTTGAGTCGCTCAATACTTGTCCGGTTTTGTTGGGATATTCTTTGGTGATACAATTAAGTGGTAATGATGCCAATCGATTGGCTTGACTGAGGTTTAGCACTATATCGTTTAAATTGACTAAATCCTCATTTGGAGATTTTAACTCCTCAGATTTTTGGTCATCTTGTTGATAATTTTCTATAGATTCATCAGTTGTTACTTGACTTTTGTCCTTACAAGAAACAATTAAAAATGAAAAAACTACAACAAACAATAACTTACATTTCATCAAGACTCTATTTTTTCATAAATATATAGCTTTTCAAGTATTCTTGTCAAGCTAAATGTTTGTAATGATTAATATTTGAACTATTCGATTGAACTTTAAGCAAATGCAATATATAAATATTTCTGAAATTCTAAATAGTGATAGACGCATTAACTTTTGGTTACATAAAAAATCTAATTCAAATAAAACCGTTTAATATTATCAAAAAAGGGGAAATCTAATTAGAAATCCCCTTTGTATTTTATCTTCTAAAATTAATTAGAAAGGATATTCATAAATCTTAGATTCATGGAAGTATGGATGTCCTTTTGGTTCTAAGTTAAGTTTACTAATTGCAGTAAACACTACGTATAGGAATAATCCTGTTACGAATAATAGCGCACCAAATTCCATCGGTCCAAATCCATGGAATCCTCCAACTGCACCTGGCATGATTTGATTGTAGAAATCCCAGTAGTGACCGATAATAATCAAAATACCCATACCAAATACCAACTGTGGAACTCTCTTAATACTTGAACTCATCATAATCACAAGAACTGCGAAAATATTTGTAATTAACATCCAGTAGTAACCAGGATATTGAGCTTCTCTTTGTTGGTAATATTGAACTTCCTCAGGAATGTTTGCATACCATTGAAGCATAAATTGGTCGAACCATAAATATCCCCACAACAAGCTAAATCCAAACATATACTTCGCTAAATCGTGTTGGTGATTATCGTTGAATAAAGGTAAAGAACCTTTTCTTTTCAGATAAATTGAAATCATAGCCATGATAGAAACAGCAGCTACTAAGTAACTAACCATTCCGTACCACATGAAAATTGTAGAATACCAGTGAGGTTCTAAAGCCATGATCCAGTCCCAAGACATAGTTGCTGAAGTCAACGCAAAAGCAACTATGAAAAGTACTGAACGCGTGTATAGTTTTGAGTAAACTTTTCTATCGCCATTGGTTTCATCTAACCTCTTAGTAGTTCTCTTGATCCAAATCAAAAATGCCGTCCATATAACTACATATAGAATACTTCTAATGACCCAACCTGGAATATTTAACCAGATTTTTGATTTAGAAGCCATGTAGATATCGTAATGTTCACTTGTAGGATCAATGAGAGTCGGGTCCATCCAATGATATAAATGATTCAAACCAAAAGCAGAACATAGGATGATGATTAAAATTAATACACCACCAACAGGTATAAAGCTTGCAACACCTTCCATAACTCTGGTTACAACCATAGACCAACCTGAGTTAGAAGCGAACTGTATGCTCAAAAAGAACAAAGCAGCACCTGCTATACCGAATGCATAATAGATAGGCACTAAGAAAGCAGCCCATGGTCTGTTGCTCACGTGGTTTTTCCACATAGGCATTTGTGGGTTATCATCACCTGTAAGATGGGTTTGATTCAATTCTTGATATTCGGCTGTTTGATACTCTCCATAGAACACAGTAGGATTAGCAGCTACCATATCGTCTATGTAATTAGGATCTGCTTGATTTTGTAGATTAATGAACAATCCAATTCCATAAGCTACTACACCTATCACAATTAAGACAAGTGAAGCCATTTTCAATCTTGGAGAAAAAGTATATTGCATGATCTTTTATTTCCTTTATTATTGATTATTTTCAGTTTCAGCTGTTTCTTGATTATCTACAGTGTCAACACCAGCCAATGTATCAACTCCTTTCAAACTCATAACATATTCTGCTACTCTCCATCTATCAACTGGAGTCAATTGTGGCGCATAAGACCCCATGGTTCCACGTCCATACATTATCACATGATAAACAGAACCAACGGTAATATCTCTTTCAGCGTAAGTAGGTACACCCGAATAAGCTCTTGTTTGAACTATAGGTCCTTGTCCGTCACCTTGACTACCATGACATACAAGACAAGTCTGTCCATATAACTTTTCTCCAATCTCCAAATCTTTTTCACGATTTTCAGGGTCCAAAGGAGATACAGTGATATTTAAAGATTGTCTATAACCTTCGTTAGTATTTTTAAATTCCCAAGGCAGAATCATTTGCTCATCTGTTCTTGGCACAGTACCTTCAGCAGGCCAAATAGCTGTCATATTTGAATATTGAGCCAACAATGGGATATCTGATTCTTCAGCATCTCTTTCTGGCCAATAACCGAAATTAGCATCAGAAAAAGGCTCGTATGCAACCGAATAATACATATCGGGCATAAACACTATGCTTGGTTTTCTTTTTTTACCTGAACAAGAACTTAATGTAATTATAAATCCTGCAAGTAATATATATATTAGTCCTTTTTTCATCTTCTTACTTTTTATCCGGTGTTAAATCTCTTACAGTTACTTCTTCTGCTCCTGTTTTTATAAAAGCATCTTTTACTCTATCCACGTCATTAGATTCAATTTCCATAAGGAATTTATCGTCTGTTGTTCTTGGATCAGGATTTTGAGCTTTAGCACCTGGGTACAATCCACTTCGAGCCAAAAAAGTCAATGACATAAAGTGAGCTGCACAGAATACAGTTAACTCAAACATTACAGGTATAAATGCAGGAAGGTTTTCAAACCAAGTAAACGATGGTTTACCTCCAATATCTTGTGGCCAGTCATGATTCATCATAAACCATGTCATCACTGAAGCCAAAGTCACACCATACAAACCATAGAAAAAGGCAGCATCAGAAATTCTGGTCTTTTTCAGTCCTAAGGCTTTGTCCAATCCATGTACTGGGAAAGGTGTATAAACTTCTTTAATTGCAATTCCTTCTTTATTGAACACATCGATTGCGTCCAATAATTCATCATCGTCAGCGTAAAGGCCGTATATAGTTTTAGTACTCATTTTAATGCTCCTCTTCTTTATGATGTTTTTTATAACTCTCTCCTGATGATTTCAATATAGATTTCATGGATGCTTGTGAAATTACTGGGAATGTACGTGCGTACAACAAGAATAACACAAAGAAGAATCCATTGGATCCAATGAAAATCCCAACATCTACTACAGTCGGCATGAACATCGTCCAGCCACCTGGTAAATAGTCTCTTGATAAGTTTACTACGATAATATCGAAACGCTCAAACCACATTCCTACGTTTACTACTATCGAAATAATAAATGTCCAAAAGAAGCTTCTTCTAATTTTTCTAATCCACAATAGTGCAGGTATCAAAATGTTACATAAAATCAACGCCCAGAACGCCCACCAATAAGGTCCTACTGCAGCACCTGGTGAAAAATACATGAAGTCTTCATATCTACTACCCGAATACCATCCGACCCAGAACTCTGAACCATAAGCTACGGCTACCATACCACCAGTAACTATTATAATGATATTCATTACCTCAATATGATCTCTTGTGATATAATCCTCTAAATGCATCACCTTACGCATCACACTCAATAGTGTTTGTACCATGGCGAAACCTGAGAAAATCGCTCCTGCTACGAAATAAGGTGGATATACAGTGGAGTGCCATCCTTTGATCAATGAAGTAGCAAAGTCAAAAGATACGATGGTGTGTACAGAGAATACAAGTGGTGTAGCTAAACCAGCCAAAACCAACTCTAACTCTTCGTGTCTTTGCCAGTGTTTTGCTTTACCACCCCATCCTAAACTTAAAATACTGTATATTCTTTTTGAAAAAGGCTTTTTAGCACGGTCACGAATCATAGCAAAGTCAGGCAGTAATCCCATATACCAGAAAACTACAGAAACTGAGAAATAAGTAGAAATCGCGAAAACGTCCCATAATAATGCAGAGTTGAAGTTGATCCAGAATGAACCATATTGGTTAGGAATCGGGAAAACCCAATATCCAACCCATGGACGTCCCATGTGAATTACGGGGAAAATTGCTGCCTGAACAACAGCAAAAATCGTCATCGCTTCTGCAGAACGGTTAACGGCCATTCTCCATTTTTGGCGGAACAATAATAGTACTGCGGAAATCAAAGTACCCGCGTGACCAATACCTACCCACCATACGAAGTTTGTAATATCCCAAGCCCAACCAATCGTACGGTTAAGCCCCCAAACTCCAATTCCAGTTCCAATTGTATATGCTATAGATCCAACTCCATATAGGAAAGTAACCAATGCAATACTAAAAGCCAACCACCATAATTTACCCGATTTATTCTCAATCGGATAAGCAATATCTACCGTTATATCATGGTAGGTTTTATGCCCGGTAACTAAAGGTGGTCTAATTGGTGATTCGTAATGTGACATATCTCTTTATATCTATTTCTTTATTAAACTTAAGCCTGTTCTATTCTGTTCTTGATTTTTACGTGATAGAATACATTCGGTTTTGTACCTAATTCTTCCAATACACGATAAACTCTTTTATCCTCACTCAATTCTTTTACTTCACTGTCTTTATCATTGATGTCACCAAATATCATTGCATCAGATGGACAAGCAGCAGCACAAGCAACTGAATCTTTGAATTCATCATCTGTAACTCTACGGCCTTCTTTCTTAGCTTTAAGAATTGCTGCCTGAGTATTTTGAATACAGAATGAACATTTCTCCATAACACCTCTTGAACGAACAACCACATCTGGGTTCAACACCATACGACCAAGGTCGTCATTCATATGGAAGTCGAACTTATCGTTCAAAGCATATTCAAACCAATTGAATCTTCTTACTTTGTAAGGACAGTTGTTTGCACAGTAACGTGTTCCTACACAACGGTTGTATGCCATCATGTTTTGTCCTTGTCGTCCGTGTGAAGTAGCCGCTACTGGACATACAGTTTCACAAGGTGCGTGGTTACAATGCTGACATAACATTGGTTGGAAAATAACATCTGGATTTTCTTCAGCTGGTTTAATCAATAATTTATATTGTGCAGCTTCAGTCATCGGTTGAGCAATTGCTTTTGCATGATCCGAAGTTGCATAATCTGGAAGTCCAGCCTCACCTTCTAATGCTACTTTCTGTGTTCTTAAGTTATTGGTAGTGTCCGAATAGTAACGGTCAATTCTTAACCAATACATATCACGAGACATTCTCATCTCTTGTTTACCAACTACCGCAGTATTGTTCTCAGCTTGACATGCAACTATACATGCTCCACATCCAGTACATGCGTTCAAGTCGATAGACAAATTGAAGTGTGGACCAGTCGAACGATCGAATCCTCTCCATAAATCTACCTCTGTTTCTGGAGAAACTCCTCTCCAAGTAGGCATAACCGATGGATCATTCCATTCGTCAGCTGGTTTGTTTAAAAAGTCGTCCAATGATGCTTGGCGAGCAATTTCATATCGACCCATCAAAGTATTTTGCATTTGCATAGTTGCAAACTCATGCTTCTTGCCTTTGATCGCTTGTGAAATTTCTACTTTACCAATGCTGAATCCATTTCCATTCATCAATGGGTAAGCATTTACACCAAGTTCATTACATACTTTTCCTCCTTTCGTACGACCATAACCTACAGCTAAACCAATAGTTCCAACTGCTTGTCCTGGTTGAACAAATACAGGCACTTCTTCAATGGTAACTCCATTGGCAGTGATACTTACGTAATCACCATCAAATTGAAAACGACCATTCTTAACGTTGGCGTTGTCTTCGGTCTTAATTCCTAACTTCTCAGCATCAAGCGGATTCAAGGTTAGGAAGTTGTCCCATGAAGTTCTTGTAATTGGATCTGGCAATTCTTGTAACCATGGGTTGTTTGCTTGAGTACCATCTCCAACTCCATTTGAAGTGTATAATTGTAATTCCCATTCTGAAACAGTTAGATTTGATAATTTGTCTGCAGCTGCACTTGCATCTGTAGAACCATTTAAACTAACCGTTTCATTGGTTTCATTGTATCCGTTATATAAAGCTTGGTTGAAGCTATATCCCATATTAGGCAAAATATTAGCTTCCCAATTATCTTTCAAATATTTATAAAAATCAGTTGCTGGTTGTTGATAAGAGTCTTTTGGCATCAGCAATTCAACTGTATCCGGGTCTTGATTCAATGACTCTATATCATCTACATTCTCTTCTGCAGAATCCTTTAACCAAGCCAATAATGAATCTTGGAATTGACGAGTAAAGAATACTCTTTGAATCGTAGGTTGTTGTAATGAATAAACGCCTGTCAATGGATTGATATCATTCCATGATTCTAAAGCATGTGGAACTGGTGCTATCAAATCCATCAAACGAGCAGTTTCATCCAATTTCTCAGACATAGCTACTTTTAATCCAATCTTTCCGAAAGCAGCTTCTAATTCACTTGCTTTTGAATGGTTGTAAATTGGATTTGCTTGGAAAGTAAACAAAACTCCTACGTTACCAGCTTTAGCATCGTTTAAGAATTGATCGAAGTTTGTATTATTTCCTTCTTTCAACAAGTTCACTTTATCTTTAGAAACAGCTTCAGAAGTAAGGATTTGATTGATTGCAAAACACAATTCAAATGCTTCCTTATTTCCGTCTGCCATTACAACAGCTTTACTTCCTTTTGCTTTCAGTTCGTCCACTATAGCTTTTGCTACTTCATTTGAAGTAGATGAAGTCAATCCTTTGTAAACTTCAGCCAAAGTTTTCAGTACTTCAGTAGGCTTCATTGGATAACGAGTATCCGCATTAGCTCCTGTCAAAGACAAGTTAGTTTCAACTTGGATATGGCGCATCATCTTATTGCCAGGCTTACGCGCTTGAGAATAAGATTTTTCCATTCCACCTCCATTATAATCACCTAAGAAATCAGCGTTAAATCCAACTACTAATTCAGTGTTTGATAAATCATAATAAGGTAAAACTCTTTGTCCGTATATAGATTCTGCAGCATCTAATGCTGGAGAATAATCAACAGCATCATATACAACATGTTCAGTCGTTGGATATTTTGCTTTGAAATCTTCAATTAACTTTTTGGTAGTAGGACTAGGTAAAGATGATGTTAAAATAACTACTTTTTTCCCACCTACTGTCTTTAATTTAGAAAGTACTTGCTCATCTAAGCTTGACCAAGATAAAGATTTAAATCCATTTTCACCTTTTTCTAAAGGCCCTCTAACTTTATCAGAATCATACAATGACAATACAGCTGCCTGTACTCTCGCATTTGTGGTTCCGTAATACTTAGCTGACTTATTCGGAGTTATACGAATTGGACGCCCTTCTCTAGTTTTGATCAATACGTTTGCGTAATCATATCCATCAAAATAAGTGGAAGCGTACCAAGTAGGTACTCCAGGTTTAATAGATTCTGGTTTAACTACATAAGGAATCGACTTTATGATAGGTTGCTCACAAGCAGCTAAAGTAACTGCAGCTGTACTAAAACCTAAAAGTTTCAAAAAGTCTCGACGGCTTGTCGACGTTCCTTCCATCGCCTTTGAATTACCCAAAAGATCTTCCACAGGAAGTTCTTCTGGAAACTCTTTCGAGGCCAATTGTTTAGTTAAATCTGGATTATTTAACTCTTCAATACTTCTCCAATATGTTTTTTTAGAAGCCATTTATATCGCTCTTAAATTAAATTCTTAATAATGACACTTTGCACATTCCATACCTCCGATAGCATCTACCGTAATCTTCGTACCCTCACCATACTCTTGCTTCAACTTCTCATGAAGATCAGCATAATACTGACTATTGTACTCATTCGTCATATCAACCTCAGTTGTACGGTGACATTCAATACACCAACCCATAGTAAAGTCGTTAGCCATTTCTACTTCTTCCATCTTACTCACATCTCCGTGACATGCATAACAAACTTGACTATTCATTGGTAAATCCAACTCCTCAGCATTAGGTATAGTACCTTCAGCTATTGCTTTTAAAATCGCCTTCTCTCCAGCAACAACGTGTTGTTGGTGACTGAAATAAACAAAATCAGGCATATTGTGAATTCTAACCCACTCAATAGGTTTTTGCTCACCTGTATATTCATTTTTCTTAGGATCCCATCCGATAGCATCGTACATTTTGTGGATTTGCTCTGTATAGAAAGCTTTCACTTCCTCTCCATTTGAGAACTTACCACTTGCAACTAGCTCTTCTTCATAATAATCCCCTTTGTATTCGTTCACTGTTCTGTGACAATTCATACATAAATTAGGCGAAGGTATCCCTGAAACTTTTCCATATTTCGCATCACTGTGACACAACTGACAGTCTATACCTTGAATTCCTGCGTGAATATGGTGTGAGAAATAAATTGGTTGTTCCGGCTGATAACCTTTATCGACTCCGATTCCAAACATGAAATTCCAAAGTCCATAAAACGCTAACAACACAAAAGCAGCCAAACCTAATTTAAATGCATTGTTGTATTTATCAATCAAGCCAGCCAAAGTGATAGGCTCGCCCTCTTCAGCATCCAATCCTTTTGACAATTTTTCTAACTGATGCAATCTGAAAAGAATCCAAACCAGCATAGCTGCCAAGATGAAGAAACCAACGATGATAACACCGTTTACTCCTGAACCCGATGCTTGTTTCGCAGCAGCCTCAGCCTCTGCCAGTTTCGCCTTTTCTGCTTTCATCTCTTCATATGCAACAAGACCACCCTCTGGATCGCTCGTATATGCCAAGATATCATCAATATCCTGCTCACTCAAAGCTGGGAAAGCATTCATCGGTAATTGGTTATGTCTTTCGAACACCTCAATAGCATAAGCATCTCCCGACTCACGAAGCGCCTTATTGTCCTTAATCCAAGCATGAAGCCACTCTCGACCTACTCCTGCTTCTTCTCTAACTCGGTCAACTACGTTTCTTAACTCCGGCCCTACTAACTGCCCATCAATTTGGTGACAAGCTGTACAATTCGCCTGAAACAAGTCATATCCGTTTCCAACATCACCATTGATCTCATCTTGAGAATAAGAAAATGAAAATAAGGCTAAGAATATAGCCAAACTCAATAATTTCGATTTGTAAAGTATTCGTGAATTCATTTACTAAACATTGTATTCGGTTACAAAATGTTAAATTTTCTATTTAACTGCACAAAAATAGGTTCAAACCTTAATAAAAACACAAAAATGCAGCAATGAACTTGTCATTTTTTGTTAATTTAAAATGTTTCTAAATAAAGATTTACAGAACTATCAGTATATCAATCCTATTAGTTTTATAGGACATATAGCTCTTAACTTTTCTTTTTATAAAAATATAACTTCATATTTATATTCTAACTTATATTTGTAGAAATTTGAAATTTAAATCATGAATAAATACTTCATTATTTTATTATCAATCCTCAGCTTTCAATTGAACGCTCAAATCAACAATGGAAACTATAGTCAATGGAGCTACAAAGATTCTATCAGCGGTGGTGAAGCCAATATAATCTTAGATAAAAAATTAGAAAATATAGTCAAAGCTAAAGAGCAAAGTATTTGTCTCAACGAAGCTCTGAAACCTCCTCGTGAATTGACCCCAGACGAAAAATGTGCGAAGCAACAAAAAATTATGGGTTACAAAATTCAAATCTTCTATACCAAAGATAGAAGCGCCGCAGAAAAGGTGAGAGATGATTTCAATAAGAAATTTCCAAACCTAACTCCTGAGCTCATTTACGCAAGTCCTGATTATAGGGTGTTAGTGGGTGATTATTTCACCAGAGCTTCAGCAAGCGATGACCTGAGAAGAATTAAGAGAACTTATCCGGCAGCCTTTGCTGTACAATGGAGAATTTGGTGTAGAAAAGCCATTTAATATTTAATCAATGAATTAAAAAAGCGATTGATAACTCATAATTATCAATCGCTTTTTTTATAAATTAAATCTTTCTAAACACTAAACCACACGATTCAAAGCTTTGAAAATATCAGATCTGGCTTTCGTCAATTTCATAATCTTATCCAAATGCTCAGTTCGCAAATCACCTGAAATATCTTCGGCCTTTAGAATCTCTGAATATTCCTTGATAAAATTCTCTATATGCAAACTCTTAAATCTCAAAATTGTATCAGTTACATCTTTTGCTATGTTTTGCTCTTTGGGTTTGATGTAAATTTCCAATTTATTTTTCCAATTTTCACTGATAGAATACTTCTCTATCATTGCCTCTGAAGCTACACCCGTTTTATCTTGGTCAAATAATTTTATAAAAAAATCTCCAACCCTCAACTCGTTTGATTCGATTCCCATTTTAACATCTTCCAAAATCGATTGATAAACTTCATTCGACATTCTAAAATCGTTGATTTCAAAATGAGCGATAATTTCTTCGACTACTGTAGTTTGATAAGTTTCACCTTGCTCGTCTTTCAATTCGATGATCAAATCTCCATATTGCATAATCAAGCGAACCAACTCTTCCTCGATAAAAGCTTTCTGATTTATACTTACCTTTTCGGTTTTGACAACTTCCAAAGTCGAACTTTCCTTAGGAGTTTGACTTTTCTTTTGAATTTCACTCTGCTTTCTTTGAAGCGCTTGCTCCAATTCTTTGAACATCACTTCTTCCCTTACCTCCATCAGCTTTGAAGCTTCTTGAATGTACAATTCTCTTTGGATAATGTTTGGAATCAAAGCGATGCTCTGGATGATGTCTCTAACCAATTCGGCCTTTTTTACAGGATCATTCTGAGCTTCTTCTAAAAGAACATTGGATTTGAATCGAATGAAATCTGTAGCATTTTCTTTGATGTATTCTTGAATTTCTTCGGAAGTATGTTTTTGAGCAAATGAATCAGGATCCTCCCCATCTGGAAGCAATAAAACTTTTACATTTAATTCTTGTTCCAGGATCAAATCAATCCCTCGAAATGAAGCTTGAACTCCAGCTTTATCACCATCATAAAGCAAAATCACATTGGGCGTCAACCTTTTGATCAAACGAATTTGCTCCGGTGTCAAAGCCGTCCCTGAACTCGATACTACATTTTCAACTCCTGCCTGATGCAATGAAATCACATCGGTATAACCTTCGACCAACAAGCATTCATCCTGACGTAAAATCGCTTGTTTTGATTGAAAAATTCCATAAAGAATTTTACTTTTTTGGTAAATTTCAGATTCAGGTGAATTTAAATATTTAGCAGCTTTGACATCGCTTCGCAAAATTCTCGCACCAAACCCCAAAGTTCTTCCTGAGAAACTATGGATTGGAAAAATCACTCTTTCACGAAAACGATCAAATCCATAATCGCTATTTTCTCTATATATCGATAAACCTGAAGCTTCTAAAATGCTTTTTCCATAACCTTTGTTCTCTGCAAAAGTCGTAAAAGCATTTCTTTGTTGAGGCGAATAACCCAATTCAAATTTCTTAATCGTTTCGAGCGTATATCCTCTTTCTTTGAAATAGGTCAAACCGATGTTTTTCCCTTCTTCTGATGTATGCAATTGATCGACAAAGAACTTTTTCGCAAATTCAGAAACGATGAATAAACTTTCTCTAAGTTTTAATTCTTCTTTTTGTTCTTCTGTTCGCTCACCTTCTTCTTCAATTTCAATATTGTATTTCTTTGCCAACCATCGCAAAGCTTCTGGGTAATTGAATTGCTCATGCTCCATCAAAAAAGTCACGACATTCCCACCCTTGCCTGTAGAAAAATCCTTCCAAATTTGTTTGGCTGGTGAAACCATAAAAGATGGAGTTTTCTCATCCGTAAAAGGTGAAAATCCTTTCAAATTACTCCCCGCTCTTTTCAAACTCACAAAATCACCAATCACATCTTCTACACGTGCCGCTGAAAAAATTCTATCGATAGTTTGTCTTGAAATCATAAGTTGAATTGATTTTTTAATTCATTGTCAATAAATAAATTAAAAAAAATGTTGGAATTAAATATATAACTATAGTTTGAGCACCTGCATAATCCTTTGCAATTCTTTGTCCCAAAAAAAGACATAGAAAAGTTACTGCCGACAAAATAGCAGCTATCAATGCTATCATTAGATTCCCGTTCAACGCTAAAACAAATGCTCCAACCATAGCCAATGCTCCAGAAATTATTTCCAAAACGGTGATAATATTGAAGTTTAAATCGACTATGTTTTTAAAAATAGATTGAGAAAAATGACTTCGCAACCATTCCAAATTTCCTTTTCTATCTACTACTTTATCAATTCCTGATTGCAAAAAAACTATGCCCAGCATTATTAAAAT
>DEQC01000074.1:0-3394 GCA_002359055.1 Flavobacteriales bacterium UBA3376
ATTAAACATAGCAGAAGATCAAAATTATAGTCATTTGAGCAAAAAGCAAATGCATCAAATAGCTGAGGAGCTGACCCGAGGAACTTATAAAGTAAAGGGCAAAAGCACTTTCAAAGAAGAATTCGTAACTGCGGGAGGAGTTGATTTAAGAGAGGTTAATTTCAAAACCATGGAAAGTAAGATTTTGCCCAACTTTTATTTGGCAGGAGAAATTTTAAACATAGATGCAATCACTGGAGGATTTAATTTTCAGGCCTGTTGGAGTGAGGCTTACATAATTTCAGAACGCTTAAAATCAAAAACTTAGCTGTTTGAGATAAAAAAATTTAATTTAAAATCAATATATTTTCCATAAAATAGGGTGTAAACCTAAGCTTCTATTATTTTTTTTCTACATTTGTTAAGTTTACATTAACAATTTAAAATTAATTGATTATATGAGAAGATTATTTTTAGCTGCACTTCTATTGGGAATGGGTGTTTCAGCCTTTGCTGGAGGTTACCGTGTTTCTTTCCAGGGGGTTCGACAAGCTTCAATGGGTTTAACCAGTGTTACACATACACATGATGCGAGTGTAATGTTCTACAACCCTGCAGGTCTTGCGTTTGTCGATAGCAAAGTTAGTATTGCTGCAGGCGGTTTTGGAATTATGAACAAAGTTAAATGGCAAAATCCAAGCACTTTGGAGTCTGCCGAAACTGACAGTCCATTTGGTACTCCATTTTATTTTGCTGCGTCATATCGACCAGTTGAAGATTTAACTTTAGGGGTAAGTGTAACTACACCTTTTGGTAGTACAGTTACTTGGCCAAATGACTGGGCGGGTAAAGCCAATATAACAGAAATTGAAATGAGGTCATTTTTCATACAACCAACAGTTGCGATTAAGTTCAATGATTGGTTCAGTATGGGAGCTGGATTTATCTATGCACATGGAGGAGTTACTTTGAATAGAACAATGACTGTTGCTGGAAATGATGTAGGATTAGAAATTGACGATCAAGATGCGCATGGATTAGGATTTAACATCGGTGCGTATTTCCGTCCGAGCGACAGAGTAAATGTTGGATTGGCGTATCGTTCAGGAATTGACATGAAAGCTAATTATGGTAAAGTAACTTGGACAGATGTACCTGTATCACAAACTGGTAATTTACCATTTTCAGCTGATCAATTCTTCGCTATGTTACCATTGGTATCAGAATTTACTGCGGGAGTTTCATATCAAGCAGCACCAAGATTATTATTGGCAGGAGAAGTTTCGATTCATGGATGGGGAAAATATAAGAGTTTAGATATTTATTTAGAAGACTCTAACACAGGTGAAATGTATGGTTCACATGCTGAGAAAAACTTTATCGACCGTGCAGTATGGAAATTTGGTGCGGAATATCAAGTAAGTGATTTACTTGCTGTTCGTGCCGGATACTATTTTGACGAATTTGTATCAAATGCAGATCATTGGTCACCAGAAACTCCAGACGCTTCACGTCATGCCATCAATGGTGGAGCTGGGTTGAACTTCGGAAACTTCAATGTTGACGTATTTGGTTCTTATATCATAGGTCAGGAAAGGTATGTTCAAAATGTTGAAACTGGATTCCAGGGAGATATTAAATTAAATGCCTTTTCATTTGGTTTAGGTCTTTCTTATAATTTTAATTAATGAGAAAAATGAAAAATTTTACAAAAATATTTATCGCAGCTTCTTTGGTAATTTTCACAAGCTGTGACAACGACTTTGACAATCCAGTAGAGGATTTTGTAGCTACTTCGGGCGACGCTGATTTCAGTAAATATGTTGCTTTGGGTAACTCATTGACTGCTGGATTTACAGACAACGCACTTTTTATCAGTGCACAAAACAACTCATACCCAAATATGTTGGCTCAAAGCATGGCTATGGCTGGTGGCGGTAGTTTCAATGCTCCTATGATGCCAGATGAAATCGGTGGATTTGCTGATTTTGGAGTTATGGGTAAATTGACTTTACAATTGGTCGATGGTAGTTTATCGCCAGTTCCAACTCCTGCTCAATCATCATTCAGCCCAGCTGTTGGTGGACCTTTTGGAAACATGGGAGTTCCTGGTGCTAAATCTTATCATTTGTTGGCTCCTGGTTATGGAAATCCTGCAGGTATAGCCACAGGAACTGCTAATCCATATTTTGCAAGATTTGCGAGTTCAGCAACTGCAACTGTTTTAGGTGATGCAGCTGCTCAACAACCTACTTTCTTTTCGTTGTGGATAGGAAACAACGACATATTGTCATACGCTACCAATGGTGGAACAGGAACCAATCAAATGCTTGCTGGAAACACGGATCCTTCGACTTATGCTGGAAACGACATTTCTCACCCAGCGGTAGTTGCAGGTTCTATTCAAACCATATTAGAAACTTTGGTGAACCAAGGAGGTGCTAAAGGTGTAATTGCTAACATCCCAAGTGTAACTGATATTCCATTTTTCACTACTGTTCCTCACAATCCTTTGAGTCCTACCAATCCGGCTTTCGGACCTATGATTCCAAGTTTAAATGAATTATTCGGTCAATTGAATGCGGTTTATGATTATTTAGGAGTTCCTGAAAGAAAAATCGTATTTAATGTAGATGCTGCAAGTGCAGTTGTAATCAAAGACACTGATTTGACTGATTTATCTCAACAAATCATTCAAGTTTTAATGGGTCAAGGTTTAGATCAAGGTACAGCTACAGTTTTAGGTATGACTTACGGTCAAGCGAGACAAGCGACTGCTGAAGATTTAATGGTATTTACTTCTCAAACAATCATCGGTCAATTGGATGCTGATAGAATGGCTTCACTTATGGCTATGGGTATGCCACAAGAAGCTGCAGCACAACTTTCGGTGAATGGAATTACTTTCCCGTTGGATGATCAGTGGGTTTTGACTCAAAATGAAGTAGCTCAAGTGGCTGAAGCTACAGAAGCTTACAATGCAATGATCGAGCAATTGGCATTTGATTATAACTTAGCTTTTGTTGATGCAAATCAAGCCATGAAAGATTTGAGTAGTGATGCTGGAATTACTTATTTTGGTAACACTTTCACTACTACTTATGTAAGTGGTGGTGCATTTTCATTGGACGCAGTTCACTTGACTGGTAAAGGTTATGCTGTAGTTGCTAACTATTTTATCGATGCTATCAATGAAAAATATGGTTCAACTCTAAGAAATGTTAATCCAAACAACTATCCAGGAGTTATGATTCCTTAAAATAATTTCATTCAATATTCAAAAAAGTGCTTCTTTTCAGGAGCACTTTTTTTTGTATCTTTATAAGAATCAACAACTAAACCTGAATTGAAAAACTCGCCTTTCATCGGTCCATTGGCTGGGCTTATGCTCGGTATTTTGCTTGCAGATCAATTT
>DEQC01000074.1:3459-7669 GCA_002359055.1 Flavobacteriales bacterium UBA3376
TTGATTCTTTGGAGAAGAAAGGCATTTGTGCTGATAGTTTTTGTTTCATTTACAATTTTGGGATGGCTTCGATTTGAATCTTACAATCTGACTGAAAAAATTCCTGAAACTCTCATTTATAAAGAACTTGATTTAAAATTAAAAATCATCGATGATTTTCGGTCATCTGAAAATTTCTATAAATACAAAGCTGAGATAATTTCAATTGATACCTTTGATTTTAAAAATGCCTATGTTTTATTGTACGTTAGAAAAAACAATGAAAAATTATATAGCGATGATGAAATTTGGGTTCAATCTACTATGCTCAACAATCAAAAACCATTGAATTTTCATCAATTTGATTATTCCAAATATTTAGAACGCAAAAAAATTCATTATTCGATTTTTGTCGATACTATTTCGCATCGAGAAACGAGCAGAAATTCCATCGATTATTTCACTTCAAAATTCAAAAACAATATTCACCAAAAACTCTTAGATTTTGGATACAATCAACAAACTACGGATATAATCAGTGCAATGATACTCGGCAATAGAACCGAAATGGACAAAGAAATTGAAGAAAGTTATCGAAGAACTGGAGTTGTTCATATACTTTCCATTTCGGGTTTGCATGTGATAATGGTTTATAGCGTTTTTTATTTTTTATTGTCGCCAGTTTCTCGTTTAAAAAACGGCAAACAAATTCGGGTGTTGATCAGTTTAATATTGATTTGGAGTTTTGTGATTTTGGTAGGATTTCACCCACCTGTTTTACGTTCAGCCTTGATGATATTGGTTTTTCATATGGCTGTAGTTTTTAAACGTCAACCCAATGTTTACCATAGTTTAGCTGTTTCTGCATTTATTTTATTGTTATTCAATCCAAACTTTTTGTTTGATGTTGGGTTTCAATTAAGTTATTCAGCTGTATTTTTCATTGTTTATTTACATCCAATTTATCAAAGATACTTTCGACCGAAAAGCAAATTTTCGAAAATAGCCATTGGATTTGTGGGCACATCTATTTCAGCACAATTGGGAACTTTACCGTTTACGATTTATTATTTCAACCAAACTTCAGGTTTATTTTTAGCGGGAAATGTTGCTATGATATCCGCTGCATATTTAATGATAATTGGAGGAATGTTTTCGATTTTATTGGTAGAAATTGGAATAGATTTTCAGCTTTGGACGAAGTTTTTCAATGGTTTTATAGGTTTATGCAACTTCTACATCGATCAGCTTTCAAAATTAGATTTCTTGGTATTTGACACAATTAGGTTTAGATATTGGGAAGCTGTGTTGATTTTTATAGCAATTTTATATTTAAGAATTGTTTTATTAAAACCTAAATACAGAACTATCATTTATGGTTTAACATTGATGATTTTATTCGAAGGACAAAGAATTTACAGCAATTATCAATTGAACCGAAAACAAGAAATCATCGTTTTTCATCAGAATAGAAATTCAATTTTGGGCATTAGAAAAGGAAAAGAGATGGATATTTTTATTGCCAACTCAAATGATTTAAATCGAATCAAAACTTATCTCATTCGTCCGTATTCAATACAAGAGAAAATTAGAAAGGTAAAATATTTTGGAATAGATGAGGACCGAGAAAGTTTTTATAGGAAAGATGGAAATTCAATCAGATACGATGATAAAGTAATTCAATTGCTCAAAGGAAATGATGATTTATCAAAAGTTGATGCAAATTATTTATTGATACAAAACAATGCAAATTGGGAATCCAATTTGTCAGGGACTCAAATCATACTCGATGGAAGTAATTATCTACAAGATGATTTGAGTTCGACAAATGTATGGCAAACCCGAATTAAGGGTGCTTATTTAATTCCTGTGAAGTGATTCATTGTTCAGCATTCAATCTTT
Source organism: Flavobacteriales bacterium UBA3376 (assembly GCA_002359055.1). Lineage (GTDB taxonomy): Bacteria > Bacteroidota > Bacteroidia > Flavobacteriales > Weeksellaceae > Moheibacter. The sequence goes on from DEQC01000074.1 coordinate 5,341, forward strand.
CTAAGAAAACATCTTTTGGCATATAACCCAATAAAACTCTTTCCAAACCACCTTTATGATCCATAATGGCATAAGCAGGATAAGATAAATTTCCTCTCAAGGAAAATAGAGCAAATGAATTCACTCCACGGTTTCCTTGTTGTGGTTTTACATATTTATAGGTTTTACCGAAGAATTTCACATTTTCTTTCTTTTCTGCATTGAATTTTATAGGAATGAAATTTTCATTGATATAATTCACCACTTCAACTTCTTGAAAAGTTGTTCTATCCATGGTTTTGCACCATGAACACCAATTGGTATAAAAGTCAATAAACAACGGTTTTTCAGGGTTTGCTTTCATTTCTGCTTCAGCTTGTTCTAAATCCAGCCATTGTATGGATTGAGCCGAAAGCAACATCGAAAAGAGAGTAAACCCTATTGTAATATAATGTTTCATTGTTTTCAATTTTTATGAAATTTCATAAAGTTATTTCACACCATGCATCAATTTCTTCAGCAATTTATTCATAGCAATAATAATCAATCCAAATATCGCTGGAACTAACGCAAACAAAATAAAGAATTCGCTTAAGCTATGTTCTTCTGAGAATTTACCTACCAATCCACCCAAAGAACCAGCTGCTTTGTTACCGATTGCAATCGCCAAATACCACATTCCGAACATGAACGCGATCATACGTCCAGGAACTAATTTAGAAACGTAGGACGAACCCAGAGGCGATAAAAATAATTCTCCAATCGTATGGAAGAAATAGGCCAGAATCAGCCAGACCATACTCACTCTAACCATTCCAGCAGTTGCTCCTTGTGGAATTGCTGATGCACCAAATGCTAAAACAGCAAATCCAATTCCTAAGATGATCAATCCAAATCCAAATTTATAAGCTGGACTTGGGTTAAATTTACTTTCCCATAATTTCGAGAAGAATGAAGCAAATGCAATAATGAAGAAAGAGTTTAGAATACTGAACCATGAAACGGTTATTTCCACTTGTTTTTCTAAAACTTGAGTAATTTTCGCATCAACGATTTGAGAATCTCTATTAGAATTCTGATAATCATTGCTTAGTTTTTCAGCTAAATTTCCTCCCAAATAAATATATTCACCTAATTCTTCATGAACTTTAATTTCTTGATTAGCGACTAAATCTTCAGAACTTGAAAACACCAAAGTTTGAGTCACTACTTTATCTGTTGGTTTCACTTCGGTTGATTCTGTGATTGGAACATATTTGGTGACAGTTTCGCCATCAATTACTTCTTCGATAGCTATCGCCTGATATTCTGCTTCGAAAGCTTTTGATTTATATTCTTGAGATAGCATCCAAAGCACAGCACCCCATACCAATGCAAAACACACAATCAAAACAATGTTACTGCTTGGAATTTTCTTAAATGTATTTTTATACAACAAATAAAGCACCCAAGAAATAATCAATAATGGCCCAACAGTGAGTAAAGTATTTACAATATTAAATATAAGTGCGGCATTACCAACCAATACTCTGTCAGTATAATCTCTTGCAAAAAGAACCATCGAAGTTGCAGCTTGTTCAAATGGAATGAAGAAAACTACTGTAAAAAATGCGAAGATCAATAAAGCGATCATTCGGTCTCGAACGACAGTTTCATATCTCGAAATTCTCGTCGCAATTAGATAAATGAATAAAACCAAACCAATCAACACCAATACCAAAGGTCCTTCGATTTTCTCCTTAGGGAAAATAAATTCTTGTGGCAATAAGTGGATGTTTGCAATTTTAGAAGAAGGGTCGTTGATTAAAAACAATAAACCAATTGCAGCTGTAATTACAATTAAGATTTTATCGATCAAAGTAAATTTATTCTCTTTATAATCTTTTACTTCTACTGCTTTTTCTTCTTTGGTCAATCTTTTTGGCACACCTCCAATATCACCAAACAATGGTTTTGCTAACCAGAATTGTAAAGTTCCTAAAAGCATGAAAATTCCAGCCAAACCAAATCCATAGCTCCAACCAACTCTTTCAGCAACGTATCCACAAAGCATCATTCCGAAGAAGGCACCTGCGTTTACACCCATGTAGAAAATGGTATAAGCACCATCTTTTTTCTCTGGTAAATCCTTGTACATTTCTGAAATTACTGAAGTAATATTTGGTTTAAAGAAACCTGTTCCAATAACCAATAAAGCCAAACCAGCATACAGAGACAATTCAGTTTCGAGTGCCATTGAGGCATGTCCGAGCGTCATAATCGCACAACCTATCACAACTGCCCATCTGTATCCAACGAGTTTATCGGCTATCAATCCACCCAAAATTGGAGTCAAATACAATAATCCTGC
>DEQC01000059.1:0-299 GCA_002359055.1 Flavobacteriales bacterium UBA3376
TTTAAATAGTAAGCACAATTCCACATTTGTTGTAATTCGTGATTATATGGCACAAAAACCTGTGACTCAAAAGCATAAATGAGTTTTCCGTTTTCGGTAATATAATGTTCTTCATAGTGATGGGGATTTTGGTAATAAGTAATCCTCAACGATTGAATTTCGGCTGACAAATCGGTTGAAAACCAATATTCTGTAGGTGCATCAAAATTAGTGATCGCAAAAAAAGCTTTGTTTTCTTTTTCGGAAAGTGCTTGATGAATCTCTTGGATTCTCAACTTTTCCTTCTCCCCTGCTTCTTG
>DEQC01000059.1:458-2923 GCA_002359055.1 Flavobacteriales bacterium UBA3376
CCTTCCAGGTTTCCTGCGTGTGACTTGTTAACAATTTTCAGCGGTAATCCGGGAACGCGTTCCAAATAATCATATTCGCCAAAAAACAATTGAGGTAAACTTTTGTCGTACCACACCCAAATTTCATTTTCTTTATCTACCTTAAAACGAGCCAAATGGCAAGTTCTTCCTTCGATTATTTGTACATCATCCGTTAATTCCAATTCCATATCATCACCCGAAATAATCACAGGTTCGGTGTTTAAATCATCGCTAAACACGATTTTTGGTACAGTTGGCGAAGTAGCATAAGCTATTTTTTGTCCACCCGCTTCAATTTCAGAAGGCAAATACACAAACGAAGTACTATCTTTAATGTCAATTATTTGAATATTTTCTGCAAATCCATATTCTTCAATTCGGAGATAATCCTTTGTTACAAACGCCCGCAAGGCTGTATTGTTTCCATCAAACATTTCGGCAAGTAAATAACCGATTTCTTTGTCTTCGTTTTCAAATGTTACGATATATTCCACTTTGATGGCATCAATTTCGTTTTGAGCTTTTGCTTTTTGGCTGAAACAAAGACTCAAAATACAAATGCAATAGAAAATTCTACCTATTTTCATCATAATTTTAATGTTTGAATAAAATTCATTTTTCCTACGAAATTTACATATAATAATCAATACTTATCATCAAACCAGACGCTTGTACTGAAATCCGCATTTGCTGAATTTGACCATATTCTAAAGATCCTTCAATTTCCCAACCAGCCATTTCGCGCTTAAGATTCACGTTTTTGTTCATGTCAAATTCTTGTAACCTGAAAAAAGTTAAGGCAATAATAAGTCCGTTTGTTTCATTTAATTTGGGAAAAAATATATTTTCTTGGCCATGACCACATTGCTCACACGGACCAAAATCGGTATAAGTGTAGCGCATTTTATTGGCAAATTCTAAGCTTAATCTATCGCAAAATTCGTCATTTTGTTTTTCAGCTTTTCGTGCCACAATTTCCGATAAACTTCGCAAATAATCAAGATTAATAAATTGGGAATCCTCAGAAATCTCAGGAGGTGGCAATGGAACCAAAAAAGCATCTGGCATATATCCTATTTCGACGCCGTTGGTGACTTTTAACCAATTGGCTTTCAGCACAATTTCATCTAAATATTCGTTGGTTGTCAAATTTTCATCTTCATTAGCAAACACCTTCACATCTACCGAATGATTTGGCAGTATTTCAAGTATTTGGAGTGCATCGCCATACGAAATAGTAGCCACAATTTGCGCACTCAAATGCGGTTGCTGGTAAAGCGCCCCGCCGTCTATGTTCCACAAATAACTTTTTTTATCATCAATGGATTTCGCATGCATACTTACGGAAATCAAAGCTAATAAGCATAGTATAACCTTCTGTTTTACACTCATATCCTGACTTGATTAAAAGGTTGAAAGAGAAATCGATGCAACACCAAAACTTTTCATAATAATTATTTTAAACAATCATTACAAATCTAAAGTATAATCCTGAAGAATGACAAAGGAAGCTGAAGTTTAACATCCAAAATAACGGGAAGGAATGTTAATTCACACAGTTATTTACGTCTTAAATATCATTCACACCTTGTAAAGGAAATTATTTTTCGTTCAAATATGGATTGTCGTTTCTGTCTTGTGATACCCAAATCAGTCTGGAGGTATCGTAGCCAATTTCTTGTGCTATTTTCAGGTAATCTGCTTTAATATTTTCTGGAATATCCTTTGTTCGTGACAAAATCCACAGATAATCGAGGTTTTTTCCTGCAATCAATGCGTATTGATAATCATCATCTAATGCCACTACATTGTAGCCAGAATAAAATGGGCCAAAAAAACTAACTTTCAGTGCAGCCACATCATTTTCTCCTCTAAACTTGGCTATGCCATCTGCTTTTTCCCATTCTTTTTCAACAACATTATAGCCACTGTTGCGTACATTTACATTTCCTTTGTCATTCAAACTGTATTGAGCAGAAACGTTGTTCAGGTCTTTTTCAAAACGAAAATCAAAACGAGCAATCTCGTACCAGGTTCCTAAATATTTATTTACATCAAAGTTATCAACCGCTTTTGCTTTTTTTGGGATAGACGTGCAAGAACTCATTAAAGCGACCGCAGCAGTAATAATCCCTATGGATAAGATTACTTTTAAAGTTTTATTTTGGGTTTTCATTGTATTTCAAATTTTTAATTAACAAATCAAAATGACTTTCTACACAAATATAATAAAAACAAAACACATTACGTGTTTAGCAAGTAAAAACACATGTTATTTAACTTTTTAGTGAAAATTTAGTGAAGTATTTTTTGTTATGTAAAAAGTAGTGACAGCTATGACATTCTACGTAGAATTCTTTGAAGGGTGGTTAACTATTCCACTTTGATATAGCTCACTGATTCCAACCATTAGTTATTAAGAAAACAAGAAGTCAAACGGCAAT
>DEQC01000080.1:0-2861 GCA_002359055.1 Flavobacteriales bacterium UBA3376
CACTCAACATCGACAGGATTATTTATTTTGATGATTTTATGAGGTTTCACCTTCCATTGATCGATCAAATCTTCTTGCATATCGTTTGATTGAGCGATGATTTTATGAAAATTATTATAAAATCGATAGAAAAAGCGAATTTCTTTACGAACGACGTGTTGAGAAACTACATTGGTTTCTCTTGTTATGAATTTAGTATTTTTAAAAAAAGGAATGAAAGGCGCTATAAAAGCTGCGATTTCTCCCCATCCAAAAAAAGCTATCTCTGGTTTGTGTTTTCGAATCAGTGGAATGATTTTAAATATAGAAAAACGTATTCTACTCGTATTCAATTCTAAAATCTCAACATCCTCTTTCAATGCATTCAAAAAATGTCCTTCTTTTTCAAAAAGAACTATTGTAATTTTAAACTTCTCTCTGTTCAGTTCATTGGCCAAAGTTGCAATTACTTTTTCTGCACCCCCTTGGTTCAAATTGGGCAAAAAAAACATTATTCTTCTCACACCTTATTGTTTAAATAACCATCGGTTGCATTTTCACTTTTTTTAATGGAAATCGGATTTCCGAAAACGATGGAATCGTCTTCAATGTTTTGATTTACATAGGAATTTGGAGCAATCAACACATTGTTTCCAATTGTAATTCCACCAACGATAACGGCATTGGTTCCAATCCAAACATTGTTTCCAATTTGAGGAACGCCAGCATTTTCTCCTCGATTGGTTTGTCCTATGGTAACGCCATGTGCTAAATTACAATTCTTTCCGATTTTGGCTTTTGGATTTACTACCACAGTTCCCCAATGTCCCAAGTACAATCCGCCACCAATCTCGGTTTTGGCCGAAATTTGAAATCCATATTTAATTTGATAACGTCTAAGGATGATTCGATAAAAGATACCGAGCGGACTTTTATCGGAAGAATTCTGTGCTTTTCTGAACCAATAAAGGAACTTCAGTCCTGGGTCAAAAAAAACATTCCATAGGTAAACCTTTTTGTATTTTCCTGTTTTACGAAAATAGTCTTGTTCTAATAAAGTTGGCATTTATAGAATTCTATCATACAATTGCAAACCTAATCAATTTTTCAAAACATTTCATCCTATATATTTCAAATTCAATCTTGCGTTTGCAATAGTTTATCGATAATATTTTCAATCAAACCAACTGAATTCTTTAATTGAAATGGAGAATCATAATTTTTAAAATTCTTTAAGAACACATCAAAATACTCTGGTTTTTCCAATGCTTTTCTCATTCCTTTGTAAATTCCTTCTTCGGAATTCTCTACCAAACAACCTAATTCTCCGTTGTTTAGCAATTCTTTCGCACCAGGCACTTTGGTTGAAATTATCTTTTTATTGAGGCTTACGGCTTCAAAAAGAACAGTCGGAAAACTCTCATAAATTGAGCTTAAAATAAAATAATCAGCCGCTTTTAAATACGGATAAGGATTCTCTATATAACCAAGCATTTCAACTGTTTCGTCTAAATTTAAATCGGATTTCATGTTCGATATATTTTCAAAATCATAGCCGTCCCCTATGATTAAAATCCGATGTTGAAAACCTTCGTCCAATAGTTTTTTATGAACTTTGAGCAAGCGATCAAAACCTTTGGCTGGATAAATCGTGCCTATCGCCAAAAAAGTAGGTGTTTTTTTGTTGAATTGATAATTTTTCATTGGCAATTCAGCCAATTTCAATACTTCTTGCGTATCCAATGGATTGTAAATTCGAACCAAACGATTTACTTCATCATTTGATTTGGCTAAACTTCTAAAATCATCATAAACCTCATCAGAATTCACCATTACCTTATCGTATCCAAAGAATTTCCGTATTTCCGCATCATTGTAATCATAAGAAGTCACCTTTCTCAAATCGCTGTGAATCCATATAATTTTTTTTGAAGTTTCGATAGGAGAGCTTAAAATTTCATCTCTAAAACCTTGAATAGCTGCGAATTCTAAATCGTATTTTTTGTTCTTTAAAATGAATTTGTACAATAAACTTGGAAAGATTTTCAGAATTTTTTGATAGATCACCCGATAGGCTTTTTGAGGAATGTCTTGGATTCGATTGCTTGTAATCATTTCCCCTTTGTTGAGGTATAGAACATTTATCCAGTCGGGAACTTCCGATAAATATTTTCCAGAATGTAAGTTGAGCAATAAATCAATTTCGTATTTGTCTGCTGGCAAATTCTTCAAAAAAGTAACCAATACTTTTTCGGCACCTCCGTGTCGCAACGAACCTATACGTATGAGAATTTTCTTTTTCAATACCAATGGATTTGTTTACAAAATTAGTTTTCTTTTCTGTAATTTATTTAGTAAAAGTAACTGTTGATTTAATATTCTGAATTTGGTCGTGTTTTGAAGTACTTTTCTCTCCATTTTTCCGTGGGTTCAATGACGGGGTATTTTGCACAATACAGAACGGATGTATTGGATTTGATAGAAAGAAGTAAATCAATTAATTGAGCCATGACATAAATTTGAATAGGTTATTAATTAAGTTTCCCTCAAACATAGGCAAAGATTCCATTGGTTTTGAAAGTCTTTCCGTTTTTGTCCGTTTTTGTCCGTTTTTGTCCGATTGGGTAGAAGAAAAGTTGAGTTTCGAGTGGTGTTCTATATCCGTTCTATATCCATTCTATATCCTTTCTATATCCTTTCTATATCCATTGTATATGGTTTGTAGTGCCATTGTAGTGCCTTTGTAGTGCCTTAGGCTATCCCTAAGTAGAAGTTTTTGGGGAGAATTGGATTGCTTGATTGAAGGATTTGAATACGAGATGAAAGATGGAAATTATAAGATTTTTGGGGGTTGGAGTTCTAAAATTGAAAGTTTCGGTTTT
>DEQC01000080.1:2971-5822 GCA_002359055.1 Flavobacteriales bacterium UBA3376
AGTGTCGGATATACAAATGTTAGCTGTAATTTCTACAAAACTCCTTACAAAAAGTAATTTCTCTATTTTTTTAAAAAAATTATTGCTTATTTCAAAAATACTATTATATTTGTATTATACAACTTGTATAATACAGATGTGCTAATATGGAAAATGAGAAAAAATTAAATGAGCTTTTATCATCTTGGGAAGAAACTTACAAAAAAGGTCAGCTGACTTTATGGATTTTTCTATCTCTTAAAGAGGGTGAAAAATATGTAGATGAAATTAAAGAATTTGTGGAAACCAAATCCAAAGGAACTATTTCCTGTGAAGAGCAAAGTTTATATAGAGCTTTAAGAAAATACGAAGTTATTAACGTGTTAAATTATGAACTTAGAAAAGGAAATCGAGGTCCTGAAAGAAAGTATTATTTTCTAACTAATTTGGGAAAAGAATTATTTAATCTATTTGTAAACAGAAATATTCAATTATTTTATTCAGATGAAATTATTAAACTTTTAAATTCTAAAATATGAAAACGATAACACCTTATTTATTAAGATTTGCTTTTGTAGCAACAATTTTAACTATAATTTTTAGATATTTTCTAAGTTATGGTATAGAAAATCAATCTACAATAATTATTATTCTGTCTGGCATGATATATGGAATTTCCATGTTTATTTCTGGGTGGATTATTGGGAAAAAAGACGGTGAATATTTACCTATTTTTGATGTTGGATTTAGATTTCACTTTACAACATTTTTAGTTTTTAGTGTTGTTTCAGAGCTTTGGTTTATTTTAGGATTTAATTCTCGTTATGAAAAAATAGAAACAGTCCATATTACAATATTAATTTGGAGTATTTTATTATTAATTCATTTTATTGCTTATCTATGGGCTAGAAAAAACTCCATAAATAATCTTGATAAAAATGATTTATTCGAGTAAAAACTACAGCTAACACGGTATTGCCAAAAGCGGGGATGAAGTACTAAATTGAAAGTTTGTACTTCTATCTCCGCCAAAAACGAATTTTATTCGTTTTTTATTTTTAAATTTAACTCACAAAAATTCGTTTTGGCTCACCTCGGTGCAAAATCGAAACTTTCGGCTTCGATTTCCCCACCTTCGGCAATACCCAAAACGCTCGTTGTAGGAAATACTAAAATAACTAAACTTAAATAACATATGAAAAGATTATTTTTTGCAATATTTTTAATTACAATATACAGTTGTAGTGATGACGAAAATAGCAATATCGAAAATCCAGATGAAAATCCACAAATAACTTTAACAACATCAATCCTTAATCCTTTAAAGAATAGAGATTATTCATATCATAGCAATGGAATAAATGGTGTTTTTGAAGACCCTACTCTCCAAAAAAATTTGAAAGGTAAAATTGTGCTAACAAATAATAGTAATGCAACTAATAACAATTTGATTGTAAAATGGAAAAGCGATATTGATGGACTGCTTTATGAAGGGAACCCTAATACAAATTTAGAAAGTGAGATAAATGTAAATTTGAGTAAAGGATTACATAAAATATTATTTGAAGTGTATTCTAATAATACATTAATTGAAAAAGATTCAGTATATATTTCTAATGTTATTAAGCTTGAGGGAATTGCTGAAACTGGTAGGTCAGTAAAACTAGAATGGTCAAAGTATGAAGGGAATGATTTTGTCTCATATTTAATTTATGGTGAAAATTTTCAACCATTAACAGAAATTAATGATATTAACACATTAGAGTATGAACATTTAGAAACTATTTCTCTGGTAGAAAATAGAAATTATCAAATTGTGGTTAATACCTCAAATTCAACAAATAATTTAGTAAATGGTAGTAATATAATAAGTATGAAATCAGGTATTTTCACTGAAGTCCCATACTACATAACTAAAATAGTTAATGATGAAAATAATGGTAAAATTTATGGAATAATAAGTCCAAGAAACAGCTCAGCTACAGCTGGTCTGATTGTATTTGATAATGAAAATTTAAATTTAATTTCTCATGTTTTACAATCTAAAACTTTTACAGATTTAGATATTTCTCCAGATGGACAATTTTTATATTTAACCCAAAAATATGTCGAAGAATTAACCAAAATTAACTTAAACACTATGTCGATTGAAACGTTTGTTACTTCAACAAATAATTGGGGGTTTCATAAAATAGAAGTTGGAAACAACAATTTACTTTATTGTCATAGAACACCTCCAACTTCTGGCTCTACAGCCATTCATATTCTTAATGCACAAAATGGAAATGAGGTGGCTATAAGTCACTATGGATATCGTCATGGTGATTTGGAATTTAATTCTTCTAATGGAATATTATATCATGGCAGTAGTAATACAACAGATGGAAGAATAACTAAAAATTCTTACTCAAATGGTTCTTTTAACCTTGATTTAACATATCCTGCTCACAGTAACTCTGGAATTACTTACCCATACCCTTATTTATTTTTATCACATGACAATAATTCATTATTCTGGGAGAATTTTCAATTTGATGTTAACTTAAATGTGGTAAGACAGTTTAATACTAAAATTATAGCATGTAGTCCTACTAATTTATATCTTTCTGATTTAGAAAAAGTTTATGATTACACAAATTTAAATGTTCTATTTTCATACCCTCCATTTCCTGTTAATGATAATACAAGGACTTTATTGTTTACAAATGATAATACAATAATAACAAGCAAAGCATATAGACCCAATGTATCTAATTACCCAGATAAAACTTATTTATTTAAAATGAAAATCAATTAAAGTACTTCCTACAACCGCCGTTTGGCAATATGGCGGGTTAAGGCCAAAATTTAAAGTTTCGGTTTTCTATTCCTC
>DEQC01000035.1:0-13254 GCA_002359055.1 Flavobacteriales bacterium UBA3376
GTGAGAGTTGCTTTGGTGGGATATACCAACGTTGGGAAGTCAACATTGATGAATCTTCTAAGTAAATCTGAAGTGTTTGCAGAGGATAAACTTTTTGCGACTTTGGATACGACTGTGCGAAAAGTTGTGATAGGGAATTTACCGTTTTTGTTGACCGATACTGTTGGGTTTATTAGAAAATTACCTACTCAATTGATAGAATCTTTCAAATCCACTTTGGATGAAGTAAGAGAAGCTGATTTGTTGATACATGTGGTCGATATTTCACATGAGAGTTTCGAAGATCATTACAATTCTGTCAATCAAATTTTAACGGAAATTGAATGTATGGACAAACCGATGATTTTAGTTTTCAATAAAATCGATAGTTTTTCTGCTAACCAACAATTGAAAGAAGGTGAGGAGAAAGTAAGTTTGGAAGAATGGAAAAAAACATGGATGGCTAAAAGCGGTGCTCCAACGATTTTTATTTCAGCTACAGAAAAAGAGAATATCGATGAGTTGCGTCGAATGATTTATGAAGAAGTGAAGAAAATTCATATCACTCGTTTTCCTTACAATGATTTCCTGTTTGAATATTATGATGATTTGGAGTGAGAATTTAGAAGATAAAAAAAGGCTGAAATTATTTTCAGCCTTTTAAATTTTTGTTGAATCAATGCTCGACATGACCTAATTTGATCAATTTTTCGTGTGCGAGAATTTTAATTCTTCTACCATCAACTTCGATGAGATCATCATTTTTGAATTCTGAAATCAATCGAATTGCAGATTCGGTAGCAGTTCCAATTAGATTTGCCATTTCTTCTCTTGTAAGTGAAATATTGATGAAACCTTCTTTGTCGGTTCCCAATTTCTTTTCAAGTAGAAGTAAAACTTCGGCTAAACGCTCACGAACTGTTTTTTGTGCTAAAAAAGTAATGGTTTGTGCAGATTCACCCAAAGTAACTGAAATTCTTCTCAGAATATCAAAAGCTAATTTAGGGTGAAACTCCAAAACTTTTAAAAAGAATTTTTCTGGAATGAAACAAACTTCGGTGTCTTCCATAGCAGTAGCAGATGCTCCAAAAGGTTGTTTGGATAAAATAGAACGGTACCCGACTATGTCTCCTCCTTTCGCAAATCTTAGGATCTGCTCTTTACCATTAAAGCCAATTTTAAACATTTTGGCAGTACCTTTGTCTATATAATAAATTCCTTTGGGTGTAGCACCTTCTTCTATGATAGTGTCGCCTTTTTTGTAAGAAATAATTTTTCTTTCATGACTCAACTCTGTTAATTCTTCCTTTGTAAAATTCCTCAGAATCTCTTGATTCTCAAAAAGTTCACAGATATTTGCTACGTTTTCTATAATATCAGACATAATTTATGACTTAAATCACCTCAAAGGTACGTAAATCCGTTGAATTTGAAAGTAATTTTGCAAATAGTATGAAAGAAGCTTGTTTTCATTGTGGTCAAGAGATAAGTTCGGAAGAAGTAAAGTTCGATGAAAAAAGATTTTGCTGCCTTGGATGTAAAACTGTGTATGAAATTCTGAATACTACAGGTCTTGAAAGTTTCTATGAAATGAATTCGGATGCTGGTGTTCGTCCCGATACAAAAGCAAACCATCATTTCGACTTTTTGGATACGCCTGAAATCTTTGAAAAAATCGTCGATTTTTCTGAAGATGGTGTGACCTTGGTGAGTTTTCATATCCCTGTGATACATTGTACTTCTTGTGTTTGGTTGTTAGAAAGTTTAAATACTGTCAATCCAAATATTATTTATTCGCATGTAACTTTTTCTAAGAAAGAGGTTCAAATTTCTTTCAGACACGAAGAAATAAAGTTGAGTGAAGTTGCGCGTTTGTTGACTCAGTTAGGTTATAAACCTGCGGTAAGTTTACAATCGCTCGATAAAAAAGAAAGTACGCACAGCCGAGCACTCTTATATAAATTAGGAATTGCAGGTTTTTGTTTTTCCAATATAATGTTGTTGGCTTTTCCGGAGTATTCTTTGCCATTTTTGAGTCAAAGTCCCGAAGCTTGGTTGGATGCCAACAAAGAATTCTTCAGATGGGGGATGTTTTTACTCTCATTGCCAGTTATGTTTTATTCGGCCACAGATTATTTTAAATCAGCTTGGCAAGGACTTAAAAATAAATTTATCAATATAGATGTACCCATTGCGATTGGTTTTTGGGTGTTGTTTTTAAGGAGTACATACGATATAATATTTGACATTAGTCCAGGATTTTTTGATACAATTGCTGGATTGGCTTTTTTCATGTTGATCGGAAAATGGTTTCAACAAAGAACTTATAAATCATTGGCATTTGACCGAGATTATAAATCGTTTTATCCGATTGCAGTTCTGAAAATCAACAATGGAGTTGAAGAGCCGACCATGTTGTCAGAATTGAAAAAGGGCGATCGAATTTTGATCAGAAATGAAGAAATCGTTCCTGCAGATTCTATTTTGATAAAGGGTGATGGAATGATTGACAATAGTTTTGTGACAGGAGAGGCGCGTTTGATAGAGAAGAAAACGGGCGATAAAGTATTTGCTGGAGGAAAACAATCAGGTCAAGCGATAGAATTAGAAATAATCAAAGAAGTCAATCAGAGTTATTTGACACAATTATGGAATCACGATGCGTTTTCGAAGGATGATTCTATGTTGAATAAATTGACCAATAGTATCAGTCAGTATTTTGTGATTATCATTTTGCTGATTGCTTTATTCTCGGGAGTGTTTTGGTATTTTTATGATAAAACACAAGTTTTACAAGTGGTAACAGCGATTTTGATCATTACTTGTCCGTGTGCATTGGCGATTTCATCACCTTTTATTTTGGGTAATGTGATGCGAATTTTTGGTGAAAAGGGTTTGTATGTAAAAAGTACAACGAGTATTGAAAATATGGCGAAGATTGATAAAATTGTTTTTGATAAAACAGGGACAATTACAGAAAATCAGAAAACCAAAGTGAAATACAATGGAACGGCATTGACGGAAGAGGAATTGATAATGGTTAGGTCGGTTTTGAAAAATTCAAATCATCCGTTGAGTCGAATTTTATATGGACATATTGAAGTTGATGAAACGGTAGCGATTTCGAAATATAAAGAAGTTACAGGAAAAGGTCAACAAGCGGAAGTCAATGGAAAGGAAATCAAAGTTGGTTCAGCTGTATTTATAGGTTTAGAAAAAACTTCTGAAATCAATCAAACCCAAGTATATATTGCTATAGATGGTGAAATCAAAGGAAAATATGAATTTACCAATCAATATAGAAAAGGATTGAAACAAGTGGTCGATCAATTAAAAGAGTATAAATTATCAATTTTATCAGGAGATAATGATTCGGAAAAAGAGAATTTATCGAAAATTTTTCCAGAAGGCACTCAATTTTTATTTGATCAAAGTCCAGAAATGAAATTAGAATTTATAAAGAAACAGCAAGAAAATCATAAGGTTCTGATGTTTGGTGATGGGTTAAATGATGCTGGAGCTATACAACAGAGCGATGTCGGATTGGTATTGACAGAGGACGTAAACAATTTTTCACCTTCGTGTGATGCAATTGTGAAATCGGATAGTTTTTCAGCTTTTCCAGCTTTCTTAAAGTTCTCTAAAATATCGATTCGATTGATTTGGACGGCTTTTATAATAAGTTTTTTGTATAATGTGATTGGGTTATCTTTTGCGATTAGTGGTAATTTAGAGCCAGTTGTAGCTGCGATTTTGATGCCAATTAGTTCTATTTCAATAGTTATATTTGCAACAGTGAGCACGAGATTGGCTTCGGCTATGACGAAGTGGAATTTAGAATGATTATAAATTAGGTAAAAGGTAGGGTTCAAAAGACTAAAATAGTCTTAAAAATACTTAATCAATATGTACATTTGCACGATATGGGAATTGTAGTTTTGATGGTGATGGCAAGTGTCTCTTTAGCAGCAGCTTTTTTGGTGCTATTTTTAATCGGCATTAAGAAGGGGCAGTTTGATGAGGATGAATCACCTGCAGTTCGAATGTTAAAAGATGATAAAAAAGTTAAAGACAAAATAGATAAGTGATGGAAATGCAAACTTTCAAATACGATAATAAAATCGTCAAGTATTTTCTTTATGCCACCATTTTCTGGTCAGTAATGGCCTTTCTCTTTGGTGTAATTGTAGCAACATTGAAATTTTTCCCTGAGTTACCGGATATTATTTTCGGTACCGATGATCCAGGGTTGTTTTCTTTGTTTGGGGGAGGGATTGAAGGGCTCGCTAATACCAATGGTATGGCAGGCTTTGGTCGTTTAAGGATGATTCACACTACTTTTGCGATTTTTGCTTTTGTTGGTAATGGTTTCTTCTTGGGAGCTTATTACTCAATTCAAAGATTGGTGAAAGCAAGAATGGGAAGTGATGTGTTGAGCTGGATCCATTTCTGGAGCTGGCAGTTATTTATATTATTGTCCTTAGTTTCATTCTTGTATGGATTTAACACTTCAAAAGAATATGCTGAACATGAGTGGCCGTTAGATATTTTGATTGCGGTATCATGGATTTTATTCGGAGTTAATATGTTGATTACTCTTGCGAAAAGAAGAGTTAGACACATATATGTTGCGATCTGGTTCTATTTAGGAACTTGGACTGCAGTAGCGATGCTCCACGTATTTAACAACTTAGAACTTCCAGTAACTTGGAGTTTAACTTCTCCTAAGAGTTACTCTTTATATGCAGGTGTGCAAGATGCTTTGGTTCAATGGTGGTATGGTCACAACGCGGTAGCGTTTGTTTTGACAACACCGATTTTAGGTTTGATGTATTACTTCGTTCCTAAAGCAGCGAATCGTCCTGTTTTCTCATATAAACTTTCGATCATCCACTTCTGGTCATTGATTTTTGTTTATATCTGGGCAGGTCCACACCACTTACTTTATACAGCTTTGCCAGGTTGGGTTCAAGCTTTAGGTACTGGTTTCTCAATTATGCTAATCGCTCCATCATGGGGAGGTATGTTGAACGGATTGTTGACTTTGAGAGGAGCTTGGGATAAAGTAAGAGAAAATCCAGTATTGAAATTCTTCGTAGTTGCCATTACATGTTACGGTATGGCTACGTTTGAAGGACCGATGTTGGCAACTAAAACTTTGAATAAAATCGGTCACTTTACTGACTGGATTCCTGCTCACGTTCACGTAGGAACTTTGGGTTGGAATGGATTTATGATATTTGGTATGATTTATTGGTTAGCGCCAAGATTATTCAATACTAAATTATATTCGACCAAAATGGCTAACCAGCATTTCTGGATCGCTACTTTAGGTATTTTGTTCTGGGTAATCCCAATGTATGTTGCGGGTTGGACACAAGGTTTGATGTGGCAACAATTCAATGAAGATGGAACTTTGAAATATGGTAACTTCTTACAGACTGTTACTATTTTGAAAGATTGGTTGTATCCATTGAGAGCATTTGGAGGAACTTTATATTTGATCGGTTCATTCTTGTTGGTAATTAATATTTGGAAAACTGTAAGAAGAGGAAGCTTTGTAGCGAATGAGGAAGTACAAGCGCCAGCTTTACCTAAGATGAGCAAAGCACGTCAAAAGGGAGAAACTGTTCATGGTTGGATCGAAAGAATGCCAAACACTTTGACTGTTTTATCTTTAGTTGCTGTTTCAATTGGAGGTTTAGTAGAAATTATACCAACTATGGTTGTGAAATCAAACGTCCCTACAATTGCATCAGTTAAACCATATACACCATTGGAATTAGAGGGAAGAGATATTTACATTAGAGAAGCATGTAACTCATGTCACACTCAGATGATTCGTCCTTTCCGTGATGAGGTGAAGAGATATGGTGAATATTCGAAACCAGGTGAGTACGTTTATGACCATCCGTTCTTATGGGGTTCACAACGTTCGGGGCCTGACTTACAAAGACAAGGTGGAAAGAATCCAGATGCATGGCATTATAAGCATATGTGGGATCCAAGAGAAACTTCTCCAGGTTCGATCATGCCGAGATATCCATGGTTAATATTCAATAAATTGGATAGAAACATGACGGAAGATAAGATGAGAACTTTAGTGAAGTTAGGTGTTCCATATGAAGATGAAGAAATTGAAAACGCTCAAACAGCTATGGATAAACAAGCCTTAGCAATTGAAAAAAGTATCTTCGGTGCTGCAGATGACTTGAAGACTCTATATGATAAAGAACAGCAAGAAAAGGGAGAAGATTTCGTACCTTTGAGAGATAGAGAAATTGTAGCATTGATTGCATACTTACAAAGATTGGGTACAGATATCTCTTTAGATAAGACACAGACAACAAGTATAGGTAATTAATTATGTTAAAGTATTTCAAGGGAGCATTTACCGAATATGATTTTGCAGCGACTCTGCAGACGATATCACTGCTATTATTTGTAGTGTTTTTCGGAGCCCTGATATACGTTGTATATAAAAGACCAAAGGGATATTATGACAGCAATGCTAAGCTCCCTTTGGATGATGATAACGAAAATTTAAATTAAAATTAACTGTATACAGTTATTAAACAATAAAAAATAAGTGCATATGAGACTTCGTACACCAGGACGCGTTTTTATTCCAATCATCATGGTATCTGTTGTTGGGATTATTATGATGGTTACGCCAGTGAGTTTTGAATCAAAACCAGGTTTTTTTGGTTTTTTAGATAACACTTGGAGACACTTTAACGAAACATTTTCAAATGGTTATGCAATTGCAATTGCAGTAATCGCTTTTGTTATGCTATTGATCGTCAATAGAATTAACAAATTGGTTGAAAATGAAAAGTTCAAAAGACTAAGTCCTGAGGAACAGGAAAGATACATTGAATTATCGAAAGTAAATTACTTTAAAAGATTAATCAATAGTGCGAAATATAGACAGACTGATGCTGAAGAAGAAGCTATGATTATCGATCACGGATTCGATGGTATCAAAGAATTAGACAACTCATTGCCTCAATGGTGGGTAGCATTGTTCCACATGGGGAATGTATTTATGGTTGTTTATATGTTGGCCTACATTTTTACAGACTTCGCTCATGCCGATGTTGAATACGAAAAACACATGGCGGTGGCTGAAGAAAAAGTAAGAATTTGGGTTGAAAATAACGACATTACCATCGAACAAGCTGAAAATAGATTTACTGATCAGCAAGCATTAGCAAACGGTAAACAAGTTTACGAAAACGTTTGTGCAACTTGTCACACCGCAAATGGTGGAGGTGGAATCGGACCAAACTTGACCGATGATTATTGGGTAAACCAAACACAAGATGACTTGTTTAAGAATATCTATGACATCATTTATAATGGAAGTCCACAAGATCCACAAATGAGACCTTTCGGTGCAAATAATGAATTGACAGGTCTAACGATTCAAGACGTAGCTTCATATGTTTACTATTTGAATCAAGAAGCTCCTGAAGTAACAACTGACATGGGGGGTGCAGCTCCTCAAGGTGACCTTGTTGCTGAATGGGCAAGAAAGTAACTGAAATATTGATGTATGTACCAAATGTTAACTGTTTGGTACATACAATCAAATATTAATAAAATTGTTTTCCGTCAATTCAAAAACGGTAAAAATAAAATGAACAAGTCCCAAATAGATGAAAAAGGTCTCGATGAGATCTTTAAAGAAGATGAAGAGTTTAGAACGAGCTTAGGAACTGTACATAAAGATGGTAAACGCAAGTGGGTCTTTCCTAAAAAACCTTCTGGAAAGTTCACTAAATATAGAACATATGTGAGTTGGGTTTTACTTGCGGTTTTCATTTTATCACCTTTTATAAAATTACCTAATGGAAATCCCATTTTTCTTTTCAATATCCCCAAAGGGGAATTTATAATTTTCGGATTTCCTTTTTTCACATCTGATTTCTTTTTGTTAGCCTTAGGAATGATCACTTCGATCGTTTTTATTGTCCTATTTACAGTAGTTTATGGACGTATATTTTGTGGTTGGATTTGCCCGCAAACCATTTTTATGGAACATGTATTTAGAAAAATTGAATACATGATTGAAGGCGATCGGCCAAAACAAATGAAATTGGCAAGACAAGAATGGGATGAAGAAAAAATTAGAAAAAGATTATTGAAATGGACGGTTTTTGCCTTGATTTCTTTTTTCTTTGCCAATATTTTCTTCGCCTATATAGTTGGAGCCGATGCCTTATTTAACTTTATTAAAGATGGTCCTTTCAACAACCTGAGTACATTCTTTGGATTGTTGATTTTCGCTGGCTTATTCTACTTTATTTTTGCATGGTTCAGGGAACAAGTTTGCGTACTTGTATGTCCTTACGGTCGTTTGCAAGGTGCATTGATCGATAAGAAAACCATCATCGTTGCTTACGATTATGTAAGAGGTGAAGGCGAAAATGGTAGAGCTAAGTTTAGAAGAAACGAAGATAGAAAAGCCGCTGGAAAAGGTGACTGTATAGATTGTAATCAATGTGTGGTGGTTTGTCCTACCGGAATCGATATTAGAAATGGTACTCAATTGGAATGTATTGGTTGTACTGCTTGTATCGATGCTTGTGACGAAGTAATGACAAGAGTGGGATTACCAACTGGATTGATAAGATATGCTTCTGATGAAAATATTCAACAAGGTAAAAAGTTTAAATTTACTGGAAGAATGTTGTCCTATTCCTTAGTATTGGTAGCAATGGTTGTTTCAATCAGTGCTTTCTTATTCAGTAGAGGAGATATTGAAGCTAAATTCTTACATGTACCCGGAAGAAGTTATTCCATCCAAAATGAATCTGTTGTAAATATGTATCAATTTACACTATACAATAAGACGAATGATGATAGAGTAATTGGCTTCGAACTGAAATCACACGAAAATGGATCGATCAATCCAATTCAAGGAACTCTCCCTGTAAAACTTGAAAAAGGTGAAGTTCAACAAGGAGTAGTAGAAGTTGTAATTCCAAGAGATGAATTAAATTCTTACAAAGAAAAGGTAGTGTTTATAGCAGTAGATGAAGATGGTAATGAAGTGGATGTTTATGAAACAACTTTTTCAGGTCCACATTAATTTAAAATAAATTTATATGGCAAAATTTAAATTTAGTTGGGGACACGGTGTAATTGTAGCTTTAGGGTTCTTTATGATTTTTATAACTACACTTGTCATTGTTGGAAACAATAAGTATATGGGTGAAATGGTCGATACGGATTACTATGAAAAAACCATAGTTTATCAAGATGATATTGACGCTGCAAATCGCGCAAATTCACTGCAATCAAAACCAGAAATTGTGAGACAAGCCAATGGATATTTGGTGAAATTTTATAACAACAAACCCAATTCTGGAAATATTTATTTTATGAGGTCAAACACAAGTGAAGATGATGTGATCGAACCAATAAAATTGAACTCGAGAAACGAACAGCTGATACATGCAGTTAGGTTAAAGGAGGGTGATTACGAAGTTTCACTTCGTTGGAAGGAAAATAATGAAGATTACTTAATTAAAACATCAGTAAATTGGGAAGCTCCTTCCTCATAATCGCCTTAGGACTTGGTTTAACTACGAGTTTACATTGTTTAGGAATGTGTGGGCCGATTGCTTTTTCTTTGGGAATTAATACAGAGAATAAATTCGGATTCACCACCAAAAACCTGACTTATCAATTCGGAAGAGTTGTAACTTATACTACTTTAGGTGCGATTTTAGGATTGATAGGTTTTGGAGTTTCCTTTGCAGGAATGCAACAACCTTTGAGCATAGCCGTTGGAATCTTAATGATTCTAATGGCATTTTTGCCAAAGAATCTCAGCAATTCAAATCTCGGATACAAACCTTTTGCAAACCTGATGTTGAAATTAAAACACGCATTGGGAAAACTCATTCGCAAAAGAAACTATAGTTCACTATTCTTTACAGGTCTGTTGAATGGATTACTACCGTGTGGAGCAGTTTATGCAGCTTTGACCGCTTCTGTAGCTATGGGAAGTGTATTCGGAGGTGCAACTTTTATGTTCTTTTTTGGATTGGGAACAATTCCTTTGATGTATGCAGCTGTCATTATGGGCAACGTGATCACTTTACAAACACGTCAAAAAATCTTAAAATTCCTACCTTTTTTAATGATTGTATTGGGAATTTTATTCATATTGAGAGGATTGGATTTAGGCATACCATTTATTTCTCCAAAAACTGAAAATTTGCAGATTGGAGTGGAAGAGGTTTGCTTACTAATTGCTTTTTAAATTTTCAGGAATTAAACATATAGGAATGGGCTTCATTTTGTGCTGATTGGCCAAATGCCTTTTCTTATAAATTTCAAAAACTTCTTTTTCTCTACCGATGAATTCTTCTGATTTATATCCTTTTTCATACATTTCCATCGCCCATTCCAACTCATTATAAGTCGCACCTATTTGGTCTTCATCACTTCTGTTGTCACCAAACAATCCATCGGTTGGTACAGCCTTTAAGATATCTGCATGAATGCCTAAAAATTCAGCTATTTTATAAACTTCAGATTTTTTCAAATCACCGATCGGACTTATATCAACTCCACCATCACCATATTTAGTGAAAAAACCAATCCCGAAATCTTCAATCTTGTTTCCCGTTCCTGCAACTATATAAGAATGAATTCCAGCATAATAATAAAGCGTCATCATTCTCAAACGAGATCTACTATTGGCCAATGCCAGTGAATTATTATAATCATCCGTAGTTTGAACCACACTTTTTTCAAACAAATCAAAAGTTTTAGTCAGATCGACCGATAAACTACTAACATTTCTGTGATTATTCTTGAGCCATTCGATATGATTTTTAGCACGAGAAATTTGATTTTTTTCTTGATGAATTGGCATTTCTATACATAATAGCGGATACTCTGTAAGTGCGCAGAGTGTTGAAACCACAGCTGAGTCAATTCCACCCGAAATTCCCAAAACGAAGCCTTTTTGATTAGAAACCTTTAAATAATCGGTTAACCA
This sequence comes from Flavobacteriales bacterium UBA3376, assembly GCA_002359055.1. GTDB lineage: Bacteria > Bacteroidota > Bacteroidia > Flavobacteriales > Weeksellaceae > Moheibacter. The sequence goes on from DEQC01000035.1 coordinate 11,000, forward strand.
GTTTACAATGTGATTTATGATTTTTTCGGTCTGCATTATATGACTAAATTTGTAACTTGAAATTAAATCAAAGATAATGAAAACAAGTTATTGGATAGGTATTTTGATTTTAATGTTGATTGCTTCTTGTAGTCAAGAAAAACAATGGGACATAAAATTAGAAAATGAGAAAGTCGATTTAGAGTTTATCAATATAAGCGATGACTTTTTTGATGAAACTGTTTCTTTGAATGAATTGTATTCAAAGTATCCATTTTTCTTTGATGATAGTGTGGAAGCAGAGGAATGGGAAAATAGAAGAAAAGACTCTTTAGAATTAGCGGTTTATGCTGCAACTAAAGAAGTTTTTGCGGAAAATTCTGAATACAAAGAGGAATTAGAGAAACTATTTGCTCGCTACCAATACTTTTTTCCAGATCACAAGTTACCTGTAGTTTATACTTATTCATCAGGCTTACAAAACATTTACGAACCTATTTTATTTGGAAGTAGAGAAGGTGGGTTGTTCATTGCACTCGACGGGTTTTTAGGAAGTGAAAGTAAATGGTATGCGATGATGGGAGTTTTTCCTTATTTGAGTGATGAAATGAATCCTGAAAATTTGATTCCAAGAGTTGCGCAATCAATAGGAAGAGATATCGTTCCATTCAATCCAAGTCAACAGGATTTTATTGATTTAATAATCGATGAAGGTAAAAAGTTGATAGTTGCAGATGCTTTGATTCCAGATTATCCGAATGAGTTGAAAATCGGTTATAGCATAGAACATTACGAATGGGCAAAAAATAATGAAGGTGGCATTTGGAATTATTTTGTTGAACAAAATATGATATTTGAATCCGATCGATCTTATCGCGAAAGATTCATCAATCCTGCACCTTTTTCTAAATTTTTAAATGAAATTGAATTGGATTCTCCAGGTAGAATTGGTGTATGGGTGGGTTGGCAAATTTGTAAAAGTTATTTGAAACACAATCCCGATGTTAGTCTTGAAGAATTTCTCAATTTAAACAACCAAGAAATATTTAAAGAATCAAAATACAAACCTAAAAAACCTGATGGAGACTATACGCCTTTGAGAACTGAGCCTATAGATGAAATTGGAAAATATGAATAAACAGAAGCCGATGGGCTTCAAATCAAATAAAATATATCAATATGAGTAAAACAAGAAAAACAGAAATCTCAATAGAAGTAGAATTGGATGAAAATCACGTACCAGAAAAAATGGTTTGGAATGCACAAGATGGTGGAATTAGAGACCAAGAAACCAAAGCCGTTTTGCTTTCAGTATGGGACGATAAAAACAAAGAAGCTTTGCGTTTAGATCTTTGGACCAAAGAAATGCCGATGGATGATATGAAACAATTCTTTCATCAAATTTTTATTTCTATGGCCGATTCTTACAAAAGAGCAACAAGTGAAGATGAAACTGCAAATGAAATAATAGAATTTGCCGAAAATTTCGCCCACAAAGCAGGAATCAAAGGCAATAAGTAAAATTTAGAGTTAAATACTCGATAATTTAAAGAAGTTAGTTAATTTCATACACCAAACGTATGGTTATACTGGCTTCTTTTTCTTTTGAATGAGTGTTGAAAGTTCCTCCATAACTATATTCTTCATTCGAATTAGGAGCCGTAATTTGAATTACACCAGTCGATGCTTTTTTCAATTTACCTAATTTACCTCCAGCATTTTCAGCAATTTTTTCTGCTCTTATTTTTGCATCTTTAGTACCATCAGCTATCATTTCGTGTTTGACTTCTGAAAGTTTGGTGTAAAAATAATTGGGAGGCGATGAAGTAAATTCAATGCCTTGATTGATGATTTCTGTGATATTTCTCGAAAGTTGTTCGACCTTTTCTACTTCCTTACTTTCTATTGAAATGCTTTGATTGAGTCGATAACCTGTGAAAACATTTTGACCTCTTCCCATATGATCATAGGTGTAGTCATAAGTTTTTTGGATATCAACCGCTGAAAAAATTATCTCGTTTTCTGCAATTCCTTTGGAGGTTAAATAATTTTGAATGACAGTTCTGTCTTCTGATAATTGATTGTAAGCTGAATTTAATTCCATACTATTCCTTGAAAAACTACCGCTCCAAGTAATCAAATCAGATGTGAAAGTTTTAGTTCCTAAACCAGTAACTGAAATGGTGTCTTCAGATTTGTTTCTGTTTTTATAAGCGTTTCCAATAATGGCCAAGCCAATGATGAAGCCTAAAGAAATGACAATGGATGGAATGATT
>DEQC01000035.1:13280-14189 GCA_002359055.1 Flavobacteriales bacterium UBA3376
GTTTTGTTTCTATAAAGGTAATGTTTTCAAACCTTTTCTAAAAATAAATACTGCCAAATTATGGCAGTATTTAATTGATATTTAAATCAGTTTAGAAAGCTCGAAGGCTCTGATCATTCTTGGAATTCCCAATCCACCTCCTGATCTTTGGAAGAATTCATGAGATAAAAAGTCTTCCAATTCATCGACTACTCTTTCTTTACCAAACAAGTCAAATAACTTTTTAGCATATTTTCCTTCTTCGATGGTATAAAAAGAATTCCTTTGTTCTTCAGCATCGCAACTTCTTTCTGCCGAACCTATGGTTTCAACTCCGTGAAGTAATACATCGACTTTCTGAGCAAGTCCATCTTTTCTTTTCATATTCCAAAATGGATGAGTTCTTTCAGGGAAATTTTCTAAGAAGAAAACTGGACCGTATTTGTCATAAATTTCCAATTCGTGTTCAGCTTCTAAAATTTCAGCAGAAAATTCCTCAGACATTTCTTCATAATTTTTATGAATGAAATCGATTGCATTTCCAAAACCTAAGAATTCAAGCAATTCAATTTCGAGTTTTATCAACTCATTGATATCGCCATGCAATTCAAATTCAAACATAGGAAAGATTCTATGGTGTCTTCCTTTGATAGGATCTTTTTCGTTTCTGTAGCTTGTAGATACGCAGAAATATCCTGGTACATCCGGTTTGGTGAGTAATTCATGTTCAAGCCACATCTGTCCGGTTTGAGGCAATGGCCAAACATTTCCGCAATAGTCGTAAGTAGCGATTGAGTGAGGATTTTCACAAGCAGCTAAGATGCTCAAACGATTTTGCGTATGAACTTCTACGAAACCTTTGCGCAAAAAAAAAGTTCTCAATTGATGGGTTACAAAGGAGAACTTTTTCGGATCAATAATTGGGACTAA
>DEQC01000035.1:14302-26577 GCA_002359055.1 Flavobacteriales bacterium UBA3376
AATTTCTCGGATTTTAACAGTTTTATTATTAGTATGAATTAGACCAAAGGTCCACCGCTAAGTATTTTTTCATCAGCTATATCTTCAAATTTTTTGAAGTTTTCTCTGAATTTACTTGCCAATAATCTCGCTTTTTTATCATATTCTCCCAAATCGTCCCAAGATGATTCTACTTTTAAGATTTCATCTGAAGAAACTCCTTTACAAGTTTGAGGGATTTGAATACCGAAATATGGATCTTGTTTGTATTCAACATTGTCCAAATCACCATTCAGTGCAGCTTGAATTACGGCTCTTGTGTTTTTCAAAGACATTCTTTCACCTTTTCCGTTCCAACCAGTATTCAACAACCAAACATTTACACCGGTTTCAGCTACTTTTTCGCTCAACATAGAAGCGTATTTCACTGGATGTAATGGCATGAATGGTGCACCAAAACATGCGGAGAAAGTCGTTTGTGGTTCAGTAACTCCAGCTTCAGTTCCAGCAACTTTTGATGTATAACCAGATATGAACAAATAGGCTGCTTGTTCTGGTGTCAGCTTAGCAATTGGAGGTAAAACTCCATATGCGTCAAAGGATAAAAAGAAAATATTTTTTGGGCTTTTACCTAAAGAAGGCTCAGTTATATTATCAATATGATAGATAGGATAACTCACCCTTGTATTTTCTGTGATTGATTTGTTTTCAAAATCAACTTCGTTGGTTCCATCTTTGAAAACGCAGTTTTCCAATAGAGCATTTTCTTTGATCGCACCGAAGATTTCTGGTTCACTTTCAGCCGAAAGGTTAATTACTTTTGCGTAACATCCACCTTCGAAATTGAAAATCACATTGTCTTTGGTCCATCCGTGCTCGTCATCACCGATGAGCTTTCTATTGGCATCAGCAGATAAAGTCGTTTTACCAGTCCCTGACAAACCGAAGAACATAGCGGTGTCGCCATCTTCACCCATATTTGCAGAACAATGCATAGGTAAAGTTTCTTGGTAAATTGGGAGTAAGAAATTTAACGCAGAGAAAATACCTTTTTTGATTTCCCCCGTATAACCTGTACCACCGATGAGTGCAATTTTTCTGGTAAAGTTTAGGATTGCAAAGTTTTTGTCTCTTGTTCCATCAACTTCAGGATCTGCATAAAAGTTTGGAGCGTTTATAATCAACCAATCAGTTTCACCGAAGTTCTCTAATTCTTCCTGAGTGGGTCTTATAAACATATTATGTACAAATAAGTTCGCCCAAGGCATTTCGTTGATAGATCTAATTTTCACTTTATATCTATCATCCGCACATGCAAAGGCGTCTCTTACATAAATTTCTTTTCCACTTAAGTGTTCAACCACTTTATTATATAACTGATCGAATTTTTCTGAATCGAAAGGGATGTTGATATCTCCCCACCAAATTTTACTTTCAGTTATTTCGTCTTTAACTATGAAACGATCTTTTGGAGAGCGTCCGGTAAATTTACCAGTTAACACGTTAATTGCGCCTGAAGAGGCTCTTTCCGCTTGATTTTTTTCAATTGAAATTTGCGAAAGCTTTTCTGGAGACAAGTTCCAGTGGGCTTTATCGGTTGAGATGCCGTACTTTAGTAGTTTTTCGTCCATTATTGTTGTAATTGCTTGCAAAATTAAAAATAATGTTACAAATTTAGGCTAAATATAAAGTAGAATCTGTTGATTTATATCATTTTATATGGGTTAAAAAATTTGATTATATTTGTGGGTTCTGAATTAAAACAAAGTTTGCACGATAAATATGTGCAAGATTAGCTAAAGTTTTATATTTTTGCCGAATCAAAAAACAATTAAAACATTTATTATGTCTGACATTACATCAAGAGTAAAAGCAATCATCGTTGACAAATTAGGAGTTGACGAAAGTGAAGTAACCATTGAAGCAAGCTTTACAAATGATTTAGGTGCTGATTCTTTGGATACAGTAGAATTAATTATGGAGTTTGAAAAAGAATTTGACATTCAAATCCCAGATGATCAAGCTGAAAAAATTTCAACTGTAGGACAGGCAGTTCAATACATTGAAGATTTAAATAAGTAATTCTCAAATTATCTTCCAGATTTATGGAATTAAAAAGAGTTGTAGTAACAGGTATAGGTGCGCTCACGCCCATAGGTAATAGTTTCCAAGAGTTTTGGGATGGATTGACTAATGGTGTAAGTGGAGCAGCACCGATAACCTTGTTCGATGCTAGTTCGTTCAAAACACAATTTGCTTGTGAAATAAAAAATTTCAATGTCGATGATCACTTTGATAGAAGAGAGGCAAGACGATTGGATCGTTGTGGACAACTAGGACTCGTAGCAGCTCGTGAAGCTGTAAAAAATAGCGGAATTATAGAATCCAATGTCAATAAACAAAGAGTAGGGGTAATCTGGGGGTCTGGTATTGGCGGTATCAAAACATTTGAAGAAGAAGTTTCTGGTTTTGCTACAGGTAATGGGACGCCTAGATTTAACCCCTTTTTTATTCCAAAAATGATAGCGGATATCACGCCTGGACACATTTCTATGGAATATGGATTTATGGGTCCTAATTATACCACTGTTTCTGCTTGTGCTTCATCGACCAATGCACTTATCGATGCACTGATGCTGATCAAATTAGGAAAAGCTGATGTGATTGTAAGTGGTGGATCTGAAGCGGCTGTAACAGCTTCGAGTATCGGTGGATTTAACGCTATGCATGCGCTATCCGTAAGAAATGATGATCCGAAAACAGCATCACGCCCATTTGATAAAGACAGAGATGGATTTGTTATGGGTGAAGGTAGTGCGGCGATTATTTTGGAAGAATATGAACACGCCAAAGCAAGAGGTGCTAAGATCTATGCTGAGTTCATCGGTGGTGGACTTTCTGCAGATGCACACCATTTGACCGCTCCTCATCCTGAAGGTTTGGGAGCTTTCAATGTGATGAGTAATGCATTGGACGATGCTAAAATTAATATAGAAGATGTAGATCACATCAATATGCATGGAACTTCAACTCCTTTGGGAGATATAGCTGAATCAAAAGCGATTCAAAAACTCTTCGGAGATCATGCATATAATATTCAAATTAATTCAACGAAATCTATGACTGGACACCTTTTAGGTGCAGCAGGTGCGATTGAGGCTGCTTCGGTTATAGGTGCAATCATCCATGATGTAGTCCCTCCGACTATTAATCATTTTACAGATGATGAAAATTTAGATCCTAAAATTGATTATACATTTAACAAAGCTGTAAAAAAAGAGGTTAATGTTGGTATGAGCAATACATTTGGATTTGGTGGACACAATGCTTGTGTTGTTTTTAGAAAAATGAAATAATGATATGCCTCTGTGGGAGAGAATAAAATCAATTTTCGGTTTTGATAAAACTCGAACTCAATCTTGCGAAATCCCAAATTTAGACGTTTTTTTATATGAGCTTTTGGGCTATCAACCCAAAAACATTGAAATCTACGAAAAAGCATTTATTCATCGTTCCGCTCAAGTAAAAGATGAACACGGAAACGATGTCAATTTTGAACGTCTCGAATTCTTGGGCGATGCTGTATTGGGGCTTATCATAGCTGTCTATATCTTCGAAAAAGCTCCTCATAAACAAGAGGGTTATTTGACCAAAATGAGATCCAAAATGGTTTCAAGACAACAATTGAACAACCTTGGAAAACATTTTAAATTGGCCGATTATCTACATCCGGATGGTAATCCAAATTTGGGTGAAGACATTTATGGTAATTTAGTAGAAGCCTTGATCGGAGCAATGTATTTAGACAAAGGTTTTGAATTTACTTCCAAATTCATCTCAGAACAAATCCTTGAAAAACGAATTAACTTGGACCGACTCGAAAGAGCGATCACAAGTCACAAAAGCTTAATTTTAGAATGGGGACAAAAGACCAAAAACAAAATAAGTTTCAATACCTTTGATGAAGATAATGCAGAGGATTTGATAGTTTTTGTCTCTGTCATAAGATTGAACGATAAAGTAGTAGCCAAAGGTAGAGGTACATCTAAGAAAAAAGCAGAAGAAAACGCTTCGAGAAGAGCGTATTATTTTTTACAAAAACAAATGGATAACGTTGTGTAAATGGCGCAGAAAACAATATTATTGGATGCTTCAGAGTTCATCGATTTTGAACTCTACGGTATAGTATCCAGCTTTTCTCACTCACCGCAATTTGTATTTCATTTGAATAAATTTTTTGAAACTCGATTTTATAGAATCGAAGATTTAGATGTATATTTTCATGGTGAAACTTCTTATTATCCAGTTTATAGATGGGAAGATGTACAAAGTGGTTGCGATTATCACATCATAAAAAATATTGCTTATAGTTTAGGCAATCAGTCAATTAAACAAGAAAATTTAAAACTCTTTGATGTTGAAATTGCTCCAGCATTGATTCAACAACACAAAGAATATAATTATTTGTTGAAAGTAACTGGTGAACAAGAAAAATGGATAAAAGAAAATTCTTTTATTCAGAAGATTACTAAATTTGATGTAAATAATATAAAGTCAATCGATCGATTGATATTTTAAAAAAGTAAAAAGCGAAAATGTATTATAATCCAAAGTATTTAAAAAGAACTAAAATTGTAGCAACCTTAGGTCCATCGACTGATTCTAAAGAAACTTTAAGAATCATGATGGATAGAGGAGTTGATGTTTTTAGGATAAATTTCTCTCATGCGAATCATGATGATGTAAAAGAGAAAATCAAAATCATCCATTCTCTTAACGAAGAATATGGATACAACACCGCAATTTTGGCCGACCTACAAGGTCCAAAATTGAGAATCGGTGAAGTAGAAGAAGGCGTCGAATTAGAAGCAGGAGACGTTTTGACCTTTACCAATCAAGAAATCATCGGAAACAAAGAAAGAGTTTATATGAACTATAAACAGTTTCCAAATGATGTGAAAGTAGGTGAAAATATATTGCTCGATGATGGGAAAATTGTATTGAAAGTTTTGAAAACTAACAACAAAGATGAAGTGCAAGCTGAAGTTGTACAAGGCGGAACTTTGTTTTCGAAAAAAGGTGTAAACCTTCCAAATACAAAAATTTCTCAACCTGCATTGACCGAAAAAGATATTCGAGATGCGAGATTTGCTATCAAACACCAAGTGGATTGGGTAGCGCTTTCTTTTGTTAGAACTGCGCAAGATGTAATGGACTTGAAAGAAATCATAGACGAAAATGCTGAATATAAAGTTCCAATCATAGCAAAAATCGAAAAACCTGAGGCTTTAGAAAATATTGATGAAATCATCAAAGTAGTTGACGGATTGATGGTTGCTCGTGGAGATTTAGGAGTCGAAATGCCAATTGAAGAAGTACCTGAACACCAAAAATCTTTGATTGGAAAAGCGAAACTGGCTCGAATTCCAGTCATAGTTGCTACGCAAATGATGGAGAGCATGATGACGAGTTTGACTCCTTCTCGTGCGGAAGTAAACGATGTTGCGAACGCAGTTTATGATGGAGCCGATGCGGTGATGTTGAGTGGTGAAACTTCTGTGGGTGATTATCCAGTGGAGGTTATCGAAACCATGACTAAAATTCTTCAAAGAGTGGAAGATTCACCGACGATTAAAGTTCCTACTTTGAAGCCAAAAAACAGAAACGATAGATACATCACAAAAATGATTTGCTATAGTGCTGCTAAAATGGTTAATTTGGTGAAGGCAAAAGCGATTTCAACCCTGACTTATTCGGGTTATACCGCTTTCCAAATTTCTTCGTATCGACCAATTGCTCATATTTTGGTTTATACGCCAAACAAACATATCGTTAGAAGATTGAATTTGTTGTGGGGTGTTAGAGCGATGTATTATGACGCTGGAAATATGAGTACAGATGAAACGGTGATCAAAGTCAATCGAATGGCTGTCGATAATGGTTTTGTTGATTGGGGAGATTATGTGATCAACATTAACGCCATGCCAGTTTCTGAAATGGGTAAAACCAATACATTGCGTTTGACTACAATTTAATTTGAGAAAAGAGTTAAAGTTGGTAGGAATTTAATTTCTACCAACTTTTTGTTTCTATATGATTAAAAATTGTTTGCTTATCATTTGAAACGATTAAATTTGCAAAACTAAACTAAAAATAAAATGATTGACCAAATCAAACAATATATAGAAGAAGTAAATCAATTTACTACTCAAGATTCAAAGGAAGTCGAAGATTTTAGAATTAAATTTTTAGGTAAAAAAGGTATTCTGAATGATTTGTTTGCGCACTTTAAAACTGTTCCTAACGAACAAAAAAAAGAATTTGGACAAACGGTCAATCAATTGAAAAATTTAGTTACAGAAAAAGTTCAAACCCTTAAATCTTCTTTAGAAACTTCGGGTTCAAATGAATTGAAGTTGGATTTGACTCGTCCAGGTGAAATCCAAGAACTCGGTGCGAGACATCCGATTAATAGTGTGAAAAATAGAATCATCGATATATTTTCACGCATTGGATTTACACTTTCTGATGGTCCTGAAATCGAAGATGATTGGCATAACTTTACTGCCCTAAATCTTCCTGAGCATCATCCAGCAAGAGATATGCAAGATACTTTTTTCATCGAGCAGAATCCTGACATCGTATTGCGAACTCACACCTCGTCCGTTCAAATTCAATACATGGAAAAGAATGAACCACCGATTAGAATTTTATCGCCAGGTAGAGTTTATAGAAATGAGGCGATTTCTTCGAGATCACATATGATGTTCCATCAAATCGAAGGTTTGTATATCGATAAAAACGTTTCTTTTGCAGATTTACGTCAAACTTTAAGTTATTTTACTGAAGCTCTTTTCGGGAAATCCAAAATCCGTTTGAGACCTTCATATTTCCCATTTACCGAGCCAAGTGCTGAAGTCGATGTGTATTGGGGACTGGAAACCGAAACCGATTATCGAATGACCAAAGGTACTGGTTGGTTGGAAATTATGGGTTGTGGGATGGTCGATCCAAATGTTCTGAAAAATGTGAATATCGATCCAGAAGAATATACTGGATATGCCTTCGGAATGGGAATTGAGAGAATTGCTTTATTGCTTTATCAAATCGGTGATATCCGTATGTACACCGAAAATGATTTGCGCTTTTTGGAGCAATTCAAAGCGGAGTTATTCTAATTTTTTGTAAAAAAATAGTTCATGATTTGGGTATAAATCTGGATAAAAAATAGCCGCTAAATCTTTAAGCACCCAATCTGGACGTAAAACTCCTAACTCAAAATAATCATTGCCACCATTGCTGACCATGCGACCACTCCAATTGTAAACATTTCCGTTTTGGTAAGCTTTGAACCAACTGTAATTTGGATAACTTGCGAGTAGAGTTTCTTTGTTGAGAAAATCTCCTACATTCACCCAAATGTCAGCTTGACTGGCTTTTTCATAAACACTTTCGAACGATAAATTGAGAGTTGTTCCACTGTTATTGTCGCTCCATAAATAATTCCCTCCAGCATCTTCGAATAATTTGGCTTGGAAACTATTTCCACCCGGCATATACCAAACGTCGCCATACATTTGATTGGCAAAAATTGTCGGCTTTTCTTGGTTAAATTCTTTGATTTCTGATTGGATTTTTTGGTAATTTGATACAATTTCATCGAATAAATTTTCAGCTTCTTCCGCTTTACCAAACAATTTTCCAATGATTTTCACATATTCTGCTTTTCCCAAAGGATTCAATTCTTCATATTCGTCCATGAATATAATTTTTATTCCTTGATTTTCCATCAATTGATGATGTTTGGCTTGCATAGGACTTGAGATGGTAATAAAAACATCGGGTTTGTTTACCATTATTTTCTCAATGAAAATTTCATTGAAAGTTCCAATTTCTTCAATAGTTCCATCCTGAAGCCTGTTTCGAATTTCTTGATTGTAGATAAAATCACCCTGATTGACACCTGTGATTTTGTCAAGTAAATCCAATTCGCTCATAAAAGCGATAGCAGAAGTTGGGACTATCATCGCTGAATTCAGTGGTAAATCTGATTTAGCGAAGGATAACTTGCTTTGATTTGAATGTATAAATATAGAATCTGAAGTTTCATACATTTTTATTTTCTCAGCATATTCCAATAAATTATTTTCCTGAACACTTGATTCATAGTTGTTTTGATTTTTACAACTGAAAGAGAAAATCAGAATAAATAATAAAATCCATAAGTTTTTCATGTTTGCAAGTTAAGTAATTTGTTTAAAATGGAAAGAGTTTATATATTTGCACTTCGAAATTTAGGCCTCGTAGTTCAACTGAATAGAATACCTGATTACGGCTCAGGCGGTTGCAGGTTTGAATCCTGCCGAGGTCACTCTAAAATGCCCAGTATTGCTGGGCATTTTTTATTGGATAAATCATCTGTTTGTAGGTTCTAACAAATTCCTCAATTTTTTATTTGAAATTATGTGGTTAAATTCGCCATTCAAATTATAGAAGAATATGCATTATATTAATCCAGAAGAAGACTTTGATTTAGTTATTCATAATGTTGGAAATTCGACTTTAGACGAGGGGGTTCAATTGTCAAAGACTTTGACATTTTATCCGGAAGAATTAAAGGATAATTTATATAACTTTTTTACGAAACCTTTTAGAACAGAAGAATACTTTCATTTCACTGATGAAGAAAATTTAGAAAACAATGTAGTGTTTTCTGCTGCAAAATCAATTTTCGAAGATCGAACACAATTGTTACAAAATTCTAATATCATAGCTGAACAACTTTATAGGGTAAATGGTCATCCAAAAAGTAAAGGAGGTGAATTGTTTGTAGTGTATTTTCCACATGTTGAATTTGATGGTGAACACATCAAAGCTTTGGGGATCTATAAATTGGATGATAAGGAGAAATTTTTAAAAGCTATTTCCAACGAAAATTCATATGATGTTTGGACAGAAGAGGGAATTTCTTTGTCAAAGATCGATAAAGCTTGTTTGATACTCGATATAGAAGAAGAGGATGGTTATGTGGTGGCTTCTATCGATAAATCAAAAGGTGATGAATTTGGTATTTGGGCAGATGAATTTTTGAAAATCATCCAACGAAAAGATGAATATTTTGATACATCGAATACGCTTAGTTTTTGCAAGAGTTATGTAATGGATAAGCTGCCTGAAGATTTTGAAGTAAATCGTGTCGATCAAGCCGATTTGTTGAATAAATCTGTTAATTTCTTCAAAGAAAATGATCAATTTCGAATCGATCAATTTGCTGATCAAGTATTGGAACAAGAAGAATTGAAACAAAGTTTCGAAGATTATAGAAAGAGATTTGAAGATGTATATGAGGTTGAGTTAAATGATCAATTTGATATTTCGAAAAATGCCGTAAAGAAACAAGCGAGATTCTTTAAGAGCATCATTAAGTTGGACAAGAATTTTCATATTTATGTTCATGGCAATCGTCAAATGATAGAACAAGGGGTGGATGAAAATGGGAAAAAGTACTATAAATTATACTATAATAGCGAAAATTAGTTGATAAATAGTTGTAAATTTATAGATGATAATTGCTGATTAAACACAAATTAATTAAAATGGACAAATACTACATCAAATACGATATCGACAAACATATAGCAACGGTTGAATTTTATCATCCAAAAAGCAATTCTTTTCCAAGTGCACAATTGCATGAAATGGTTAGGATCTTGGATGAATTGGGTAAAAATGACGAAGTGAAGATCATTGTTCTGAAAAGTGCAGGAAACAAAGTTTTCAGTGCTGGAGCTTCATTCGATGAGTTATTATCGATTCAATCATTCGAGGAAGGCAAAAAGTTTTTCATGGGATTTGCCAATGTAATAATGGCGATGCGTCGTTGTCCAAAGTTTATCGTTGGTTGCATCACTGGAAAGGTAGTTGGTGGTGGTGTTGGCTTGGCTTCGGCTTGTGATTATGCTTTTGCCGATGCTTCAGCTTCGATTCGTTTGAGTGAGTTGTCGATTGGAATAGGTCCATTTGTAATCGAACCTGCCATTACGCGTAAAATTGGAATTACAGCTTTTTCTGAAATGACTATGAATCCAAAAGAATGGAAATCTCCTGAGTGGGCAAAGGAAAAAGGAATTTATAACCAAGTTTTTGAGGATGCAGAAACTTGTGAAAAATCGGTTCAAGAATTTGCCAAGGATTTATCGATCTATAGTTTAGAAGCCATGCGTGACTTGAAGTCGATTTTCTGGAAGGAAACAGAAGATTGGAAAGAGGTGATGCCGAAAAGAGCGGAGATGAGTGGACATTTGGTACTGTCTGATTTCACGAGAGAAACCTTGATGAAGTTTAAAAATAAGTAAATTCAAATTACGAAATGTTCATCTTTGGTGATTTTTTCAAAGTTCTTTCCAATTAGAAGTTCAATACATTCGCTGAAATATAACTTTAAATATTTTTTATAAGTAAAAGTATTATTTTACTTGATAATCGGATTATTTCACCTAAATTTGTCAATTAATTTTTAATCTTCTCAATGGAATTAATTGATTTCATTCTACACATTGATGAACATTTAGCGGACTTTATTCGAGATTACGGTTATTGGGTTTATGCGATTTTATTTACCATAGTTTTTGTGGAAACAGGAATAGTCGTTATGCCTTTTTTGCCTGGTGATTCCCTGCTTTTTGCTGCTGGAATGTTGGCCGCACAAGACAATGGATTGAATGTGTGGATAGTAATCGTTTTGCTTTTGATAGCTGCTATTTTAGGAGATTCATTGAATTATACCATTGGAAATAAATTTGGAATGAAGGTCACGAGGGTCAAAGTGTTTGGAAAACAATTTGTTCAACAATCGCACATCGATAAAACCCATGAGTTTTACGAAAAATATGGAAGCAAAACCATTGTAATCGCTCGATTTGTCCCGATTGTTCGAACTTTGGCACCCTTTGTAGCTGGAATAGGAAGTATGCGTTACCGAACTTTCTTAACCTACAATGTCTTAGGCGCCATCCTTTGGGTGGTTGGAATCACACTCGTAGGTTACTTCTTTGGGAACATCCCAATTATAAAAGACAATTTTTCAAAAGTTGTCATTGGGATTATTTTACTTTCTTTGTTACCGATTGTTTATGAGGTGGTGAAAGCTAAAATTTCAAATAAAAACAAACAAGAAAATATTAACATTTAAATACAATAAGATGCACGAAGGCACAATTAAATTTTTTGATGAAACTAAAGGTTTCGGTTTCATTTCACAATCAAACGGAGGAGAGGATATTTTTGTTCATACCACTGGTTTGATTGATTCTATTCGCGAAAATGACGATGTTTTTTTCGAAATCGGACAAGGTAAAAAGGGACCTATTGCAACAAACGTTAGAAGGAAAGATTAATACACATATATTATAATAAGTACTTATAACTTACCACTTTTTTAAGTGTGAATGATTTGAGAAGCCATCTAATTTTAGATGGCTTTGTTATTTTATAAAAAAAATCTGCACTTATTCTGAGACAAATACAGATTCAAATTAAATTAATTGGGTTTATTGCTAAAATAAATTATCAACCGACCAATATCTCTCTCCTGTGTCGTAATTGATGGTCAATATAGTTTTATCTTTTTTGATTTCATCTAACTTAGAAGCAATTGCCGCCAAGGAAGTTCCAGTAGAAATTCCTGCTAAAATCCCTTCTTCAGTTGCTAATCTTTTGGTGTATTCGTAAGCTTCTTCATTTTCAACCAAAATAATACCATCCAAAAGTTTAGTGTCTAAAACATCTGGTACAAATCCCGCACCAATTCCTTGTAATGGATGAGGGCCAGGATTTCCTCCACTCAAAACGGGTGATAATGATGGTTCAACTGCAAATGATTTGAAACTTGGGAACTTCTCTTTCATTAATCTTGAAATACCTGTGATGTGACCACCTGTTCCAACACCTGTGATCAAATAATCAATTCCTTCAGGGAAATCTTCTAAAATCTCTTTGGCGGTTGTGTTGTAATGAACAATTGGATTGGCTTGATTTTTAAATTGTTGAGGCATCCAAGCATTGTCGATTTCCTCCAGCATTTCCATTGCCTTATTTACAGCGCCCGCAGTTCCTAATTCTTTAGGAGTCAAAACAAATTCAGCTCCAAAAGCCGACATCAACTTTCTCCTTTCCATACTCATGGATTCAGGCATGACCAAAACCAATTTATAGCCTTTGTATGCACAAACCATTGCCAAACCTACACCTGTATTTCCAGAAGTCGGTTCTATTATGACTGTATCTTTGTTGATTTT
>DEQC01000035.1:26587-30085 GCA_002359055.1 Flavobacteriales bacterium UBA3376
CCACTTGCTTCAGCTTCTTGTATCATCGCCAAAGCAATTCTGTCTTTGATACTTCCTGCAGGATTGGTCTTTTCTAATTTCATCCAAACTTGATGGTCTGGAAATATTTTTGACAATCTCACTACGGGAGTTTTTCCGATAGTTTCTAAAATATTGTTTACTTTCATATTCGAAAATTATATAATAAAGTTAATAGGTTCTATTTTATCGATGTGCTTGTCTTTGATTTTGATTTGTGCTTCATGAAAAACCAAACTATAGGGTTCTACACTTTTCGTTAGCCAAACGTTTCCGCCAATTACACTGTGATGACCTATGGTTGTTTCTCCGCCTAAAATGGTTGCATTCGAATAAACAACTACATGATCCTCGAGCGTAGGATGGCGTTTGGTGTTGGTTTTGTCTTTTGAAACCGAAACTGCACCTATAGTCACTCCTTGGTAAATTTTCACATGTGAACCAATGATTGAAGTCTCTCCAATAACAATTCCAGTTCCATGATCGATGAAAAACGGCACCCCAATTTGCGCACCTGGATGAATGTCAATTCCTGTTTTTCCGTGAGCATATTCTGTCCAAATTCTTGGCAATAAATTCACCTTTTGTTTGTGTAATTGATGAGCGAATCTATAGGCTGCAATGGCGAAAAATCCTGGATAGGCTATATAAATTTCTTCTAAAGATTGAGCGGCAGGATCATTTTCTAAAATTTCTTGTGCATCTTTTAATAGAGCATCATATAGTTCAGGTAATTTTTCTGAAAATTCCTCCACTATGGTTTCAGCTTCTTGTTTGTTGTTTAAAACATTGAATAAAATACCAGTGAACTCTGATTTTAATTCTTCCAAACGCATCTGAACAGCTTGAATCGAATGGTATTTCTTATCTTCCAATTGAAATAAAAATCGGAAAACTGTATCTACGAATTGTTCAATTCTTTGTTTGTCTAAATAAACATCTGCCTCAAGATTGGCTTTGTACAAGTTTTTTATAAATTTTTTGTTCATGATTCAAATGTCAATTGTGTTAAAATGCCCAATAGGGCTCTCATGGCTGTGATTCTCTGATTTGTTCAAATGTAAATTTCCCCAATTTGACAATTCATAAATGATTGGATTCAAAGTTTCTCCATACAAAGTCAATTCATATTCAATTATCACTGGAGTAGTTTCGCGCACATGCCTTTGAATTATTCCATCATCTTCTAAACTTTTTAGTTCTTTTGATAACATTTTTGTGCCTATACCTTCGACCTTTTCCATCAAATCTTTGAATCTACTTTTGCCATGCAAGCGCAATGCCACAATGATCGGAATTTTCCATTTTCCATTGATGATTTCCAAAGTTTGTACAACCGAATCAAAATTTATTTTTTTATTATTAGTATTCATGCTTTCTAAAAGAAACTGACTTTACCTTTTACATTAAACAAATTTAAAATCTTTTTTCTCGGGTTGAATATTAATATTGTTAAATTTTAAATAAATTATAAGTAGTTGAAAATTAATTGAAATGAAAAAAGCCTGTCAGAGAAATTTCTAACAGGCTTTATTTTATTTAAAATAAATGATTGAATCGAAAGTTTTATCCGATGATATTTCCGTTGGGACAATTATCTTCTGGGCTTAAAAAAGATAGTTTTCCATCTTCTTTATCGGTCAACAATAACATTCCTTGGCTTTCCACTCCACGGATTTTTCTCGGTGCAAGATTGACCAATACCGTTACTTGTTTACCGATGATTTCTTCTGGGGTGAAACTTTCGGCTATACCAGAAACTATGGTTCTCACATCGATTCCAGTATCCACTTTTAATTTCAATAATTTATCAGCTTTTTCAACTTTTTCAGCTTCCAAAATTGTGCCTACCCTCAAATCCACTTTCATAAAATCATCAAAACTTATGGTTTCTTTTTGAGGTTGTGCATTTGGGTTTGTCATTTCGTTTTGTTTTTTACTGTTATGTAATTTTTCTATTTGTTGTTCGATTACCGAATCGTCAATTCTTGAAAAAATTAATTCTGATGCATTGAACTGATGACCAGCGGCTATGATTTCTTCTGTGTTTTCTAATTCATTCCAATCCATAGCTGATAAATTCATCATTTTGAAAAGTTTATCAGCAGTGAAAGGCATAAAAGGTTCACACAATTGAGCGAGCATCCCCGCAATTTGAGCAGCAGCATACATAGTAGATTCAACCTCATCGGGTTGATCCGTTTTTTTCCAAGGTTCTTGAACTTGTAAGAATTGATTGCCCATTCTCGCCAAATTCATCAATTCCATCAAAGCATTTCTGAATTCATATTTTTCTAAATAATTTCCAATTCTTTTAGCAAACTCTTTCAATTCAGCCAATTCCGGGAAATCTTTTCCTTTGTTAGGAACAACTCCTTGATAATAGTTATGTGTAAGTACCATCACTCGATTGATGAAATTTCCTAAAATTCCAACCAACTCAGAATTGTTTTTGGTTTGAAAATCCTTCCAAGTGAAATTATTGTCTTTATGTTCTGGTAAATTGGCTGTTAAAACATATCTCAATACATCCTGCTGACCTGGAAACTCATCTAAATATTCATGTCCCCAAACGGCCCAATTTCTTGAAGTGGAAATTTTATCATCTTCTAAATTCATGAATTCATTCGCAGGTACGTTGTCTGGAAGTATATAATCGCCATGTGCTTTTAACATTGCTGGGAAAATGATGCAATGGAAAACGATATTGTCTTTTCCTATGAAGTGAATCAATTTTGTATCTGGATTTTGCCAATAATCTTTCCAGTTTTTTCCTGTTTTTTCGGCCCATTCTATGGTTGAAGTGATGTATCCAATCGGTGCATCAAACCAAACATATAAAACTTTTCCCTCGACACCTTCGATAGGAACTTTAATTCCCCAATTCAAATCTCGTGTCATTGCTCTTGGTTGTAAACCATCATCTAGCCAAGATTTGACTTGTCCGTAAACATTTGATTTCCAATCGTATTTGTGACCTTCCAAAATCCATTCTTTTAAAAAGTCCTGGTATTCATTCAAAGGCAAATACCAATTTTTAGTTTCTTTTAATATAGGAATATTTCCACTGAGAGCAGAACGAGGATTGATGAGTTCTTTCGGGCTCAAAGTAGAACCGCAGTTCTCACATTGATCGCCATAAGCATCTTTATGATGACATTTTGGACATTCTCCTATGATGTATCGATCGGCTAAAAATTCTTTAGCTTCTTCATCATAAAATTGTTCAGAAATCTCTTCTTGAAATTTTCCATTGTTGTATAAATTCAAGAAGAAATCAGCAGCTACTTCATGGTGTTTTTTATGAGTGGTACGAGAATAATTGTCAAAGCTAACCCCGAAGTTCGATAAAGTGTTTTTCAATAATTCATGGTACTTATCGACTATCGCTTGAGGGGTCGTATTTTCTTTTTTCGCACGAATAGTAATTGGAATTCCATGTTCGTCAGAACCACCAATAAATGCTACATCTTTTCCTTT
>DEQC01000035.1:30130-30320 GCA_002359055.1 Flavobacteriales bacterium UBA3376
CTCCAGCCATATGTCCAATATGTAAAGGGCCGTTGGCATAAGGCAAAGCAGCAGTCACTGTGTATCTATTTGAATTGCTCATTGAGATTGTTTTTTCGGATTGCAAAGATAAGATTCTATGAGTGAAATATGGATTTTATCAACGATAATTATAAACTTCTGTTGGATTCGATAAAAGTTTTAAATTTAC
>DEQC01000024.1 GCA_002359055.1 Flavobacteriales bacterium UBA3376
TTGGCATGATACAAGTGGTACAGGCCTTTTTGATATTCGGTAGGTGGCTTGTCCATTAGCCTGTGTGCCTCTTCTAAATATTGATAGGCTTTCACAGTATCATAGTCAATCCAAAAGATGCTTACATTCAAAAGCGCCTCTATTTTCAATTCTGTTGTAAGCGCTTGGCGTGCATTATTCAATAAACTATCGGAATACTGCGCAACAGGATCCTGCGCACGGGCGATATAAAAACCAAATACACAGAACGTGACTATCCAAGTTATAGGTAATTTGAAAGATTTACCGTTATACATGTCTTTACTTTCCATTATGGATTTATTCTGTAATTTATGACTAATTTTCTGTTTCCAGTGATCTACGGATTAAATTTAGTCCCATTTTTTACGATAGGCAAGCCTGAGTCGTTTCTTTCTTGTCTTATCTGTCAAAGATATAGGGTTTACTTAGCTGCTGCAATCCTAGAAAACAAGGGTTTTATCCAAGTTTTTCCTGAGGCAACCCTATTTATTATTACAAATACTGGTTTTTGTGGATTGTATAAATGAACGAAGTAACGGAAATTAGCTTTCAGATAAATATTTAAATCGTTTCCCCTATGCAACGTACTTGTAAAATACGCCGCGCTAAAACAATTATACTGTCATTTCTTTTCTTTGGGCTTTTGACATCATGCGACTGTATTCAACAGTTACAAGGGTATGCCATTGATGCTGAAACAAGAGAGCCCCTGTCGGAGGTTTATTATACTCGTGATAGCCTTTTGACAGAAAAAGAAAAGCTTGTTGACATCAATGATCCCTTGTACCACTTCCATCGCAAAACGGACAGTACGGGCTGGTTTTTGGATTTCCGATTAGCCGATGGATTGACTTGCAAGCCTCCTTTGGTGTTATGGTTTGAGAAAGAAGGTTATGAACCGCTTCGCGTGGAATCGAGTCGTGATAAAGGCTCGGATACGCTGGTAGTCAAAATGCATAAAAAAGGTTCCCATTGAAATCTGAAATACTGTGACAAAAAAACGCTTTCTCTACTTCTTATTGACCGTGATCTATCTCTTCCTGCTGTTTATCAATTTATCGGGTATCCTTCCACTGGGTATTATATTAGGCGTTTTACCAACAACTTTGCTGTATATCATTGCACTCTTGTTGGTAAGGATTCGACTTGCCGATTACCAATATACGACATGGCTTTAGCATGAGCCATTCTGAGCGGTTCCATATTAAAATTGCCTTTGTATTGAAAAACCAGCTTCTGTGGAAAATAGGTTACGCGCAAGCGTAGCCAGTCCACATTGCCCATAACCATAAAAGGCGAAAGAAAGCCGAAACCAAACAGTGCGAAAATCAGCACCATGATCACCATCTGAGTAAATATCTGTGACTAGTTCAATGGGGTATCTTCCGATAAAACCCGAGTAACTGGTCTGTCCGAATAAATTGACAGCAGTCAACAGGAACATTAATAAGGGAAGAACTTGCTTCATTTTGCACAACTGTTGTATATATTCCATTTAATTATTCGTTGAAACGTTTACTCTGGAATTGATCTGCAGGAATATCGTGTTCTTCAAAATTCGCGATTACCAGATTTTTCAGTTCCTCAAATCTTTCGGGCGGCATACCATCCTGCTCTTTGACCGCCATGTAAAAATATGTCTTCTTGTATTGTTGGAGGATGGCCCGGATGGAGGTAAAGTCCATATTCTCCAATAGCTTCCCGGTTAATTTTCCTGCTTTGGGTATTTGGACGGAAGAGGTGTAATGTATCGGACGAAAAGTCGTATCAGACTGATTGCGAAAACTGGCGGGAAGCGATTCGTACGGATTATAAACCGCCAAATAAACCACAGCAGCCGTGCTATCCGCTTTGCTGAACACACTTTCCTGCATGATGGTGGAGAACCCGAGGGACGGCTTGGAGACCATCAACAAATAACCAACGCTATCGGGATGCTCTATATAGGCTTCCAGTTTCTTATTATCCTCCACCCGGCGTAGACCAAAAACCTGGATTTCGGGGGTATATGAGTCTTTGCTGATATCGGGTATAAACTCCATCCTGCTCTCCGGATCGTTGGTCAACAGGTATATAGGGCCAAATTTCTGCGAGTACGTTTTTGCTACACGTATCGCTTCCTGTACATTGTCTTGGTAATCCGTTTCCTCACTAAGAATGACATTACGGACACCTTCAAATTCTTTGTTCTTCTGTTCACGGATCATGTCTTCCCCACAGGTGCGCACGAACGCTAGGATTGCGAATGCTGCCCCGATAGGAATGGTGATATACTTATAGTTGATATCCCGTTTCTTATGTCTTTCCAGCTGTTCGATGACTTCCGTTTGCACCGCACGAGCTTTTACGGACTCAGGTTGCACCGGGTTGTCCGCAATGGCTTCGACGTCGACCCCTTGGACGGTATCCACCGAAATTTCAGGAGATGCTGATTGTGTTTGCTGTTTAAGATGCTCCAACAACACTTCCCGAAAAGCGGTAAAAGTGAGCGCATCATCTTTGCCTTTGGGGTTATTGGCATTGAGTTGCCAAACCAGTTTTTTTCCATTGTTCAACCTGATCCGCATGGAAGGGGGAGGTGCCTGTAATGCACCAAAAGGCGGAATACTATGGATGTCGCTAAATAGCACCCGACCGTAGTCTTTGGAGGTAAACCCCTCACTGTCTACCGTGATGATATCACTGCCCCTGGATGTTTTGTGAAACTTCCATAAACCATAGACTATCAGAAAAATAGTTAACGGTACACTGATCCAAAAAATCCAGGATATATAGTCAAGCAGAAAAACACTGGGCGGAATGGTCAACATGCCACCGAAAATGGCTAACAAGAAATACTTTCCACCTTTACTATTCTGGTATTTGAAATGATATTCGTTCATTGCTTATAATTTTATTCGGTTTAATAAATTAAAATCTCTCAAATAGGCGTCCGAAGATTTCAAAGAAACCTTTTATCTTCTCCCCAAATGTCATTTTGGATGGATTTAATCGATCTATCAAAGAACTGACTACCTCGTGCAACGATTTTACTATATACTGATTACCTCTATAAGATGTTAAAAATATAGCATTGTCAGAAAGCTTAGTGATTCCCGATGCATCGTCCATGATTTTACTGTTAGCTGTCGGAAGTAAATAGGAGTATACATCTTCCTTATCATAATAAGGTTTGTGATCGATGACATATATAGGTAACCATATTGCATCGTATTGCTGAGAGTTTTCATCTGTTGAACTAAGAAACTTTTCCAACTCTTCAAGCGTCGCCGATGCAACGTCTTTTATATCGCTGTGCGGCTTGTTAGCGTGTTTATGAACTTTAAAAAGATGGTAAGCTTCTTCCAATGACGGAAGGTATAATTTACGGTCGATATGTACACCATTATGCCAGGAGTAAAAAGTGACCAATTCCTTCGGTATCTTTACCCCGTTTGTGTTTTCAAATGCCTGTAGATCATTTGAATCAATTCCTGCTCTAAATTGAGCAGCGGGGTGTTTGTCGACAATGAGCTGCTCTAACTCTGCTAATTGTTGTTCTAAATTTGTTTTAACACTCCTCGGCATCACATTTATTTTAAACTAATTACAAAAAGAAACACCATCAGCAAAATAATCGGTATGGATAAAAACACCAGTTGCATTGCTCGTATGGTTCGATAAAGGGAGCCTAACAGTTCCTTGGCGTATGATGATATGACCAAAAGGATAGCAGCCATCCCCATCCAGGTAACCGTAGCGATAACCAGACCGTTCATATTCATAAAACCATCCGTATCGATATCAAAACCCTCCATGACTGCCTCATATAATAGGAAACTCCCAAGCCAGTTGATATGGAAACACACAAGAATAGTTATAATTTTGTGTATTAAAGAGACGCTTTTACGTTTTCGCTGCTGTTTGTCTATCATGTTGAAATTAATAAATGAAATAATTAAAGATGAATTAGTTTTTTATAATTGAGCATTTACTTTTTTTATGGTATTGTAATAACGCCCTTTGAATGGGAATACCTGCCTTGAATTTGTGATCACCAAGACACCATCTCCACCTCTGTTCACTTCATTGTCAAAAGGCGCTTTTTGAAGCCAGGTATAGAGATTCCCTCCGGTAAGTTCTTTTACATCTTCGTTCCATACAAACTCTTTTTTGATCTGGGTAGATTTATTACAAGAAGCCAGTGCAATCAGCACAAGCAGCACAAAAAATGTTCTATAAATGTATATTAAAGTGTTTTTTCTCATAATCAGTTGCGTATAATAATGGAGTATTTAAAAAAGTAAAGATGCTCCAAACCGATATTTCATGTACCAGTCAATCCCAATAAATATTAATATAACAAATATGGTTGCTAAAATGATTCCTGTTCGATAGTTCTTTTTATCAAACTCATAAGTTTCGGGATGTATAGAGAATTCAGAATAAATAAAAGGGTCTATACGAAGATCAGGGCGAAATAAGGCAATCCCACGCAAAAAATGACTTCGCAGAATACGGCTATTTCGTGCGTAGTAACTATAACCCAGATCGGGGTGAAAAGGTCGTACCTTTTGTTCGTTGCCTTTCAGAAAAACTTTTAAATACGCCTGACGATAGGTTGCATCCCCTGTAAACTGTAACTTTGAATCTATAAAAACATCATAAACAATATGATCGTTTGATGAGATTTCGAATTGGTCAAAGCGCAAGCTTTCTTCAGTTCCATCAATCAATTCATAGAAAACACCTTCACAATTTACCTTGATATGGCGAATTGATTTCCTTTTCCGACGTTTTAGAAAGCGTACAACAAAATAGCTTAGTACAATAAGTAGCGGGTAATAAATCATCCCGAACGCAAGGAGTTGCTCTCCGTCAATGCTACCGTCCGTATAAAATAGTACAGGTACAAAATAAAAGGATAAAACCAGGAAACCCAAAAGGGGAAAGAACACGAAACGGATACACCAGGTGACCAACCAATTCGGCTCGGATTTTATTTCATGGAAATTATCTTTTGTGAAATTGTTCATGTTTTGTTTGTTTTTAGATAAACATTCCAAAAATACCTTATTTTGAGTGATATAGAAATCCTTGTTTTCAAGGATTTTTATTTTACTAAAGCTTTTATATTTTTAATGTCTAGTATTATAATTTGTTAAGATGCAGATTCAAGTCGTTATTTTACTTTTTCACCTCTCTATATTTCCTCTTTTTCTCCATGCAGATAATGAACAGAATCTTTATGTCTGGAACAGAGCTGGTGTAGCTGTTTATGCAGAGCCGTCTAGTTCTGTCGCTGTAGATACGCTCCAGTATGGAAGTGCAATCCATATTATAGAAGTAGGAGAGGAAGTAAAGATACCCTTGTTTAGATATTCTTCGGACACGATATCCTATATGTATAATTTCTCTTCAAGCTGGCTCTATATCGAATTTAGCGATGGACAACGAGGATATGTCTCTAACACTTACTTATTACCCTATCCTCCGACGACTACAGAAGTAATGAATAATTATTTCGGGCAGCTGTCAGATATAACTGATCAGCGAAGTGTAGGCCAAACTGAGAAGTTTTGTAGCCAAATGTCTTATATTTATAAAAATGGAATCCAATATATTTATACCAATTTAGGGCCTTGTGAAGCTTGTGGACAGAGTCTTACGGAAATTATACTTCCGGAATGGACATTGCAGCAAGCCTTTGTGTTTATAACCAACTTTAATAGTCAACTATGGGATATGGATGGAATGTCCGTAAAAAACTATTTGGAACAGGTAACTTTCACAGAAGTAAAAGAAAGCTATCCTGCACGATTTCAATGGGAGCATGTTTATGATATGGTAACCTTGACCGAAACGGAAAACGGAGTTGAAATACGAATATATACAGTGTTGTGATTTTCATCTTCACTTATTTACGAATCTGCATAAACTCCGCCTTTCGATCGCTGAATTGAATGATTATGTCTTCTGGATTCCACTGGTCGTCCTCCGTTTTGCCAGACCCCAACGAGATATAGTCAACTACCCGCTCGTCTTTAATATAATATTCACATCGCCAGATGGATTGTGTATAGTGGTTAATGGGAATATGCTTTACCTCTTCGAGCGCATAGATTATTTTCCCATATTGTACAAAATAGAGTTCAGTATAGAGCTTTTCCTCTCGATAACTCAATATTTTTATAGCTTGAGTATGTATATCTAAAGAATCGACCATCCAAAACTCTTGATAACCGTTAAAATCTGTAGTCGCATCAATATCCGAGGTAATGGTGTTGAAATACACCTCTTTCAAGTCTTGTATAGGCGCTTTTAATTCTTCCAATGACGATTGAGCTCTTGCAATGGCAAAGTTTATCATCAGTACAAAACCGAACAGAGCAAAGTTCCTTAGTCGAAGAAAAAAGAAATGTAGAGCACTCGCTTTTATATTCATTTAAATTGATTTAACTGACCACATAAGGTATTTAATTTTTCTTATTGTAATCCAGTCAGATTTCGTGTTCAGCCTTTTGGGTACAAACTGCAGGGTGGCACAACCAGATAGAACGAACAGTCCCAATAAAAGCCACATTATACTTCTCTTCATTTTATTTTATCTTATTACGCTTAGCTACTAAAATCAATCCATCCGCTTTTTCTGCGTTCAATTTCCGCATCGCGTTTTTCCAATTCTTCCTCTGTTGGCGTTACTTCTTGTCCCTGCGTGTCAATATAATATTCCCGACCGTCTTTTTTAACTTGAGCTATGCCAAAAGCAAAATTGTCCAGCTGTTCATATTCCACAGGCAAGAGTAACTCGAATTGCTCATTGATATAACCACCTTTACCATCTAAAGTTACCCATGCTAAACCATCATAAAAAGAGCCAACCCGATCGAACGTAGGTTTTAGGATTATATTAAAATCGTAATCCATAAAACCCGTTTTACCGCTCTGTCTAAAGACTACATAAGGTTTGCGCCCATAAAAGCCGAGGTATTCAAAATCTGTCGTGTGTAATAATCGACCTGCTTTGTTGTAGATATCTATTCCATCGCTTTTTTTTGCATAAATTCGATCACAAGTTGGGTCGAAAGATACAGACGTGTACTGCATCGGAATGATTTCTCGTCCATACCGATCAATAACACCTTTTTTCTTATGTCGAGTGACTTCGGTCAGCATGGGAAGGTGAAAGAAATTGGCACCCTCGTATAGTATGGGAATGCGAATTCTAAATTTTTCATCTGCAAAACCCCATTTGCCATTCTTTTTGACTTGCATTCTACCATGGTAACTATTTTTTATGGCCTCGAACTCGATGGGCAAAAGTTCCGTCAAAGTGGTATCGATCAATCCTACCTTTCGTTCTTGCCGCACCACAGCCAGATCGGGACGATCGCTTAAAGGCTGAATAGACAAGTACGGGAAATCTTGGATCTCAAATCCCGTTTCTTGAGAGAGAAAGTCGCCATAATTGGTGAAAAACAAAGGACCAAACCGTTTGAGATTAGTGTATTCTTCCTCATTAACCAGTAGGTCGGTCTTTATATCAAAAAGATGATCACGTATAATTCCATAACTCTTCTTGCCTACGACGGATATACCGTAAGGATTGGCATACCCAACTCCTCCGTCGAACTGCGGAGCGACCACTTCGTTTCCATCGCGGTCTATATAACCGTAAAGATTTCCGTAATAATCGCTCGTATCTTTTATGCTAACCGCAGCATAGCCATTTGAAAAGGGATATACCCTATTGTATTTACTGAACCGTGAGATTTCCCGAAATTGATCATCCATCAAAATAGAAATGCTGTCACGGTGCACCCAAATCCGCCCTTCAGCCGCACTGATGGGAAGCTGATAATCAAATGGAAGCAGCACCTTGCCCTGCATATCCAAAAATCCCCATCGACCCTGCTTTTCCGCAACCATAAAACGCTCCTCACCCATAACCCCTAAATAAGTGTATTTCAACGGAATGATTTCCTCACCCTTTCTATCGTATAACCCATAAAGGTTTTCTTTTTCTACCCGGATATAGTGCTGTGCCTGTAGATCAATAGATGTATATTGTGTATCCAAAAGTAGTTTTCCGTCCGCATCTGCCAGTCCAAACTTGCTTACCCGAAAGGTAGTTGGAGTATATATGCCCAAGCGATAAAAATCGGTTTCCCAGCGCTTGATTTCATCAAAGTGGTTGGGCAGTACAAAATTACCCAGCGTATCGATCATACCGTACCGAAAATCTTTTCGCACAATGGCTAGCCCATTTTTGAAAGCGGAGGTTTCCTCATAAATCGCTGGGATGATAAGCTGCCCGTTTTTGTTGATATAGCCTTTCCGCAGACCGATAGAAACTTCTGCTCTATTTTCATGGAAGGGCTTGGCCCAATCAAACTGCGGCTTGATCTCTACCTTGCCTTTACGGTTGATATAACCCCATTTGTCTTTTATTTTTATAGGAGCTAATCCTTGCGCAAAGGAATAAGCATGCGGTGCTTTTACCCGGCGCAATAATTTGCCCTGACTGTTGATGTAACGATACCCGCGTTTATCCTTCGCCAGCGCCATGCCGTCGGCAAAGTCCATTGCCCATAAAAACATGGGTCTGATGGTCCGACTTCCCTCTTCGGATACAAAACCCCATAAGCTGTCCTTCCTCACCAATGCCCAGCCTTCTAGGGTATCGCCCACAAAGTCGTACTGAGGCAGGCCCCTTTGTTTGGTGACGAGGTTCTTGGGCCCAAAACAGGAGGTCAGCAGACTGCTACTGACGATGAGTACGAACGCGAGGAAGTGGAGATAGGGCTTTTTGTTTTTAAAGAATGTCTTCATTTTTTTATGGTTATTCTAAAAAATCCCGGTAAATACTTTTGCGGAATCATACGGGGTGAATATTTTTTTCGAAAATTTATTTTCCTGTAAAACAAAAACAGAAAAATAAAGGATATCAGCCATACGAAAACGAGCCTGTAGTGACCTATTTGCCAGGCTATTGGTATAGCAGTGATCAAAGCGATTAATACGGATCCGATTAGAACTTTTTTCCATGGATTTCCATGTGTGTACTGGATCTCTTTATGACTTTCACACGTATGAAGACGTTCATGCAAAGCGATTACAAACTCATGATAGGCTTTTTGACTTTCTCTCACCAGGGCATTATCTTCTTCGTTGGTTTTTAGCCTTCGCAGTTTTCTCCCTTGTTTTTCGGCAAAGAAAATTACACTTTTCAAATGTAAACGCGTTTTATCCTTGAAATAAATATCAATCGTGTGCCAGGAGACATCGGACAGACTCAAATGAACCCGATCAATGTCCGAATACCTATACTGATGCGAGGTTGCAAATCTGTTTTTCTTTTGAACGGTAAAAGATATCACATCCTCTTGCAAAGAACAAACCAGCCGTTTTCTGTTTCGAGCGATATATAGGTATGTAATGGGGAGAGGTAACAACATCATTTATTTTTATAAAATCAATTTTAAACAGGTTGCGGGTTCTATTTTTCCCTAAACTCTTTCAGCGTCAGTGGATGCAGGTAAAAGGAGATAGATTTACCACTCTCCCGCTCCGTCACCCAGCCATCGGCACGGAGAGTGGAGTAGGTTGGTTTTATCAGTACGCTCCCATCATAATCCAAGATGCCCCATAATCCGCCATACTCCGAGTGGTACCGCCATTGTTGGGTGTTGTCCATCGGATAGACCTCATAATACTCGGGGCTAATCAACCATTGCCTTTTTTCAGCATCCCAGACGCCCTGGCGCACCGTCTTATCCTGACTTAGGGTAATATGGTACATTGAGCTATCGTTTAGTTGGCTTATCCGGTCTATTTTCCAGCCCTGGGGAACCTGGTTCTGCGGAATATAATGCTTTTGTGCTGGCCAGAAGATATCGCCGGAAGGCCGGACGACCGTAAACGGAATCCCAGGGGGTAACATGTGGTGCCAATTCCCTTGTGTATCCAGAAAACGGAGAAAACGCTCCCCATCGCGATAGCTCATAAACAAAAAGTAATCCGAATTCGGAACGGAAGCAAGCAACCAAAGGCCCCGGATGAGTTCTTCTACCGTGGGGTCGTCCGGATATGTATTGTTGTGGATGAGCTTGGGTAAGGGTTTCGAGAAATCAGGGTAGATAAAAGTCTGACCCTCGTCATTTTGGTAAGCGGACGCGATGGCTCTGTTACTGCTTTTGCTAAGAGGTTTCATCACCTGTCCATCCTCTACTTTGAAAAGAATGGAGTCTACGGCCTGATAGACTTTTCCATTGATCTGCTTTCCTCTTCGGTCAATAATATGCAGATGCCCGTCTTTTTGCTGGGAGAAAGTCTGTTGAGTCAACGGCTCTTTGATCCCCGAGGCAATGAAACGAGCTCCGTTTGCTCCAATATCGTACAGTCTGTCATCGATCAGCACATGGTTGCTGTCCAGTGTCTTGATGTCGAAGTATGTATTGATATACGACGACGTTAGCCGTTTGCTCCTTATTTTACGAGATTTATCTCCAAGAATAAACACGGTTTTCTTTATCCGTTTCACCTTGGTATCGAATAGACGTCCATCGCCACCTGCTCCCATAAAGCTAAACCCCGGTAGGAATTCCCATTCCCAGAAGCGCCACCGGGTATAATAGGTTTTAAGCACCTCGCCTAAGGTGAAATCTTCCAGCACATGCAACCGTATGGCTTCATAGTTGGGTTCGATGATCACCTTGTTATTTTTGTCGATTATCCCTTTTTTATCCAGGCTATCTGTGATCACGGCAAAACCATGCTCTGTAAATAGTTCAGCATGGGTATATTGCGGTTCAATACGAGTCTGCAGACTGTCGTTTACATAGCCAAATTTTCCAGACTTATACCGATAGGGGTACAGTGTTTCGTTTGAAGTATTGTTTACAGACAATTTCGGTTGCGCACAAGCATTGCTGGAAAACAAGACATATAGTAAAATCATATGTTTCATCATTGCTGCATATATTAAATAGCTAAACTACGCTTAACAGGCTTTTTATAAAATAGTGGAAAACCAGTATTTTCTTATTGAAGTTTTGATATTGTAGGACAGTGCTCTACATTTGATAGATTCAAACCGGTGTTTAAGTTTACTAGAATGATAAATAGAAATAGTTTCGTTATTTTCCTGTTAATAGTAACCAATAGCTTGGTAGCCGTGGCTCAGTCCAAACATGATATAGCTGATATAGACTTATCTAATATTTATAATACGCAATATACATATATCGGTATACCGATTAGAGACAGTGTCTATATTTACGCCCCGCCTTCATCAAAGTCACCCACAAATTGGTCGCTGAAAAATCGCCTGGCGATACCTGAAGGCACTATCGCTATGGACGGAAATATCCGAAAAACGACGTTTATGACGGAGAAATCTATCCTATTTGTGGAGCAAGACCGGTATGATACGCTTCAGTTTAGCGAAGCGCTTCCCCGCAGGGATCCTCGGTTATGGATTCGCACGCTCCATAGCACCGAGGCTGAATACTCCTTCTTATTGGGTGAAAAAAATGTAGGCTATTACAGAAGTTATGACGAAACCCAAGATCGAATAGTGTGGAAAGTATCGGATCAATTGAACCCGAATATGTTTGTAGAAAATCGTACGCAACCCCTTCTGACGAACAACAGCAGTTTTCGTAGGCTATATTCCTTCAAGCTAGGTGGAATTGGGACGTACATTGCTGCTTTGTTCGACCATGAGATCTCGTTTTATAGATATCCCACATGGTATGACGCCCAATTTGCTGATGAAATAATGCAAGGGGAGGAACTTCATTTTACGCTGCCCGAAGGATGTATCGGCGCATTTATATACGATTATAAATACATAGCTGTCGTGTCGCAGGAGCGGGTTGATTTTTATGATTTTGATAAAGGTCAAAAGAAATGGATAAAAGCAGATAGGATTTCGCCACTTCGCTTTGCTCACCTAAATCAGGATAAAAAATGAAAATGACGCACAAGATTCCTTGCTTCATAAGACGTATACTGACCATTATGCTCTTCTGTTGTGGGTCTGAACTAAGTTACGCCCAAGAGGATGCATCCTACTGTTCGACATATACCTTCGAAATGATAGCCGGTGATTCGGTGCGTCTTATTTCGGAAGATGATGGTAGTACATACACCGGTCAGATTTCTAAAAAAGTTGATTTTAATTTCGATGGTTTGGATGACTTTATTATAAATTTTGGTATATGTGGCAATTGGGGAGATTGTCTATATGGCATTTATGTACAGAAGACGGATCAAAAGTATACATGTGTTTTTCACCCTGAATACTGGTATTCCGGGAAATGGGACCTACTGGAAAAGGAGTTTACTCGGGTGGATGGTATGCGCTGGATGAAACTCCGGTTGTACTCCCGCACCGATTATGGAGACGGTCCGCCGGGTATCGTACCCACTTCATCTTTGCAATTTGACGGTAGCCGCTATCAGAACATCGAACTACAGTCCTTGACCAACTGGCCGAATAATATGAATGAAACAGAAACCTTCGGCGTGCAAAAGGAATATGCCCATCGGGGTAAAACCTATCAGGTGGGTCGGATGTTGCTTAAAGATTTTCAATATGGTCCATTGACGCTGCGTGTGATCGAAAAGGACACGATTACGGATATCATAGCACCAATAGATGAATATCCCGATCTGGAGATGTCCCGTGTCGAATTGATCCAGTTGCATGGGCGCCCGTTTTTCTTTGTCATCGACCGGTACCGGGTATACCTCGTTGATCTGCCAAATGAAAAGATCTCCGCGCGTATACAGCCCGGCCTGGGGGTGGAATATGGCGACGATTCCATCCGTGGAACGGTGAATGGATTCCAATTTTTCGACGACGACAATTACTTGCTGGGTATAGCGGTCAACTATGGGGTTTTCTGCTTTAACATCTCCGACCTCGACGATCCGAAAGAACTCCTTCGTTATACTTCGGATTTCAGCGACCGGGGACAACCTTATTTTTTTCTGGAGCAAAATGCCGACGGCTCCTACAATGGTATTGTTTCGAGAAGCGATACGACTAAGAAATCAAGTCATGTTTCCAACTTCTATACCGCAACCAAAAAAGCAACCTATCTGTTTCGGGATGCACAGATCATGCCGTTGGATAAATCTTATATCGACCCATCAATTGATGAAGCACCAAATCCTTTTGTGCTGCTTTACGAAAAAGATACAAACGGCAAAAGGATACCTTGGGTAGTCGATCTTGATAAGGGTAGATTAATCCAAGGGAGGCCGGCGCAACGCTTTATAAACAGACAGCCGTAACTCGCAAAAATTATTATAGGGATGGGACACAAAAATCCTTGTTTTCGTGGATTGCCTGCAACAGGCAAACTGTTTACTTTTGTAATATGCCACGTTTTTTGTTGTACAAAAAATGTATGGTGGCTATAAAACAGGAGCTTATCATTATGAAGAAATCAATATGTTGAAAATATGAAAGAAAACAATAGCGATTCACAACAAGAAAAAGATGCCGAATATGCGGCACGTATGCAGAAAGCATTTAAGAAAGACCGATTGGGCGGTTGGCCGGCCATTATTTCCGTAGGAGGCGTTTTTGCACTTCTGCTTAGAATGATTTTCGACGATATGCATGGCTATATAATCGTCGGTGATATGGATATTTATTATTGGGAGCTATGTTTGGTTTTTCTTGTCGGTATCATCAGCTTTCTGCCTGTCACGATAGTTGACGCAAAACGATTGGTTTCCGGCTTACCTCACCTTTCAACAGCCAGATATTGGAAAAAAGTGGTGATCTATTTTCTTATATCCGCAGCATTGGCTCTGTTGATTCGATCATTGGTTTACCCGTTTATGTTTACAGAGTTCAGATGAGTTTACTTACGGGAAAACACTTCCCATAATATCTAAATTGGTTTATTCCCATGGAAAAACGGCCTGATTTTCTATTGCTATTAAGCTCGTGCATTGCATTCGGTCAAGAGAAAATGGAAAGAATAGCACCTCAGGATCACAGATTTCACGATATTTTAGGCGAATTAGGTTTACCTATGTCAAACTATAAATTATATTTTTTCATCTATTCTTTTTAATTTATTACTTTCTTATAACAGATCCTCAATTTAAAACATCCTGCACTCATTTAAAATTTAGGATGAAATACATATCTTTGTAAGTATTATTCACTAAATTTTTGTAAAGCACCATGTCAGTGTTACACAACAAAATTTCAAATGCTGAATTAAAGCAACGCATGTTGGAAGATCCAACGCCAAGAACAACCATTTCGTTTTATAAGTATTTTAAAATCGAAATCCCAGAAGTTTTTAGGGATGAACTCTATATTAAATTTAGAGATTTAGGAGTGATGGGCAGAATTTATATTGCAGAAGAAGGGATTAATGCTCAAATCTCGGTACCTACTGAAAACTTAGCGTCTTTTAAGACGGAACTTTATGAATTCGATCCAGAATTAGATCAGATTCGACTCAATATTGCAGTGGACGATGATGGGAAGTCTTTTTGGGTATTACGAATGAAGGTTAGAGATAAAATTGTTGCAGATGGTATTGACGATCCAACTTTTAACTTACAGAACAAAGGAAAATATCTAAAAGCTCATGAAGTCAATGCTATGATGGAACAAGAAGATGCTATTTTTGTGGATATGAGGAATCATTATGAGTATGAAATTGGCCATTTTAAGAATGCGGTTGAAATTCCAAGTGATACTTTTAAAGATCAACTCCCTATGGCGGTAGAAATGCTTCAAGATAAAAAAGATCAACCCATCGTCATGTATTGTACTGGTGGTATTCGTTGTGAGAAAGCCAGTGCATATTTAAAACATCATGGCTTTGAAGATGTTTATCATGTAGAAGGTGGAGTGATTGAATATGCGAGGCAAGTAAAAAAAGCGGGCTTACCGTCTCAATTTATTGGGAAAAATTTTGTTTTTGACGAGCGATTAGGAGAAAGAATTACTGAAGATATTATTGCTCAATGTCACCAATGTGGGGCGCCATCTGATGATCATACTAATTGTGCTAATGATGGTTGTCATTTATTATTTATACAATGTGAAAATTGTAGCACTCAATATAATAACTGCTGCTCACCTACCTGCATGGAGGAGCACTCACTTCCTGTTGAAGAACAAAGAGCTAGAAGAGCAGGTAGAGAAAATGGTATTAAAATCTTTAATAAAGCGAAAGATCATCCACTTAGAAACCAGTGGCATGTCTAAAAATAATTGAAACTATTCTTCTTTTCAGCACACTTAATTGACAGCTTATATTAGTTCAAGAAGTGTGCTGTTTTTAAAATATACTGCTCAATATTTTCTTTAAATGGAAATTCTTCCTGATTTAAGTTTAGAAATTTTAAAATTCAAATTTTCGCAGGAATTGACAATGTTTTGAATGAGAAATTCAGCCTTGGCAACGATATCAACGCATTTGGCAATCGATACTTTAATCCTGCACCCGAAAGGAATTATTATGCTGGATTAAAGTTTGAATTGTAAATTAATTTACTTTAACTAAAACTCATATTTCGCTTCGAATTCTACTTAAAGTTTCTTGAGAAATTCCTAAATAAGTTGCAATCATACCCAAAGGCGCTCTTAAAACAATTTCTGAATTTTCTTCTAATAAATGTTGGTACTTTTCCTTTGCCGACATGAACTGAAGGCTTGCGATTCTCGTATGCATTTCTGCCATCAATTTTCCCAAAATAAATCGACTGAAATTGGCTGCAACTATAGAAGTTTGACAAAATTCTTCTAAGCGTTCATAATTGCAAAAAAATATTTCCGAATTTTCAATCGCTTGAATATTATATCGACTCAATTCTGAATGGAACAAAGTATCTAAATGAGCAATTAGTTTACCTTCGGTATAAAAATTTGTTGTAATTTCCTTCCCTTTTTCGATATAAAACGAACGCAACAAGCCATTTTCAACAAAATAAACATTTCGATTATTACTTCCTTGTCCACTTACGATTTCACCTTTTTCAAATTTGATCCACTCGGTATTTTCCAAAAGAAATTCCTTCATATCAGAAGCATGAGGATAATAATTCGATAATTTTTCCAGAATTCGCATGAAAAAGTTTTGTCCGAATTTAAACATATTCATACGATTATCCGAATTTCTAAAATTCAAATCGAATTAAACTTCTTCAATTTTTTTATTTTCAGTTGAATTTTTTCTTTTATTAGAATTATACAAACGATGCATTTTCAGCAATTTAAACTTGAGTACGATCCATCCTAAAATAAAATAAATCGAAGCCATAATCAACAAATGCCACAAATATGGATGAGTCAATTCATTGGAACCTTGTTGAATGACCATGATTTTTAAACTTTCTAAATACGGAGTCAAAGGAATTATATCCGTCAATTTTTGGATAAAATTTGGCATAGCGTAAATCGGCCAAGTAAATCCACTGATGATAAACGCAGGTGAAGCAATGACCATCAAAACTTGAGTTGCTTTAAGAGAATTTGGAATTAATATGCTGAAAAAGACACCTAAATTGGTACAAGCCACAACGAACACACCCGTCACCAACATAAAATTCCAGAAATCAACCGGCGATGGAATCATCAGATATTTGCTATAAATAAAAAATACTAAAATGTTGAAAAGTGAAAATATCCAAATGGGCAAGCATTTGATAATCATCAAAACAATGGCATAAGATTTTCTTTGGACGAAATTCTCTACAAAAGCTTTGCGTTTGAGTTCTTCTGAAAAACTAACCGCCATTGCCAACAAAATTACTTGTTGAAGTACTACCGCCATCATTGCTGGCCACATAAATATCAAATAATTGCTCGAAGTGTTGAACATAGTGATATAATTCACTTTGAAGGCTTCATATTTGCTCATAGCTTCTTCAGCTGACATACCTGACTTTTGAAGTGCGCTAATTTCAACTCCAGCCGTAAATGTACCCAATGTCAATTGAAGAGCTTTAGATGCAAAGTTAGCGGTAAGTACATTGGCCGTGTTGATATGCACATTGACTTCCGGATATTTTTTCTGCAGAACCATCGCTTCAAATCGCTCAGGAATAATAACTACAGCTGCTGCATCTTGTCTAATGACTTCATTTTTCAAATCGACAGGTTCGTTGCTATGATGAATAACTTTTATGCTTTGATTGTCTGCTAACATTTCCTCCAATTGCAATGACAAAGGTGAATTGTCTTGATTCACAACCAAAACAGGAATATCAGTTACCTTTCCTTCTTTGTAAGTAAATCCTATGATGAATGCATAAATCAATGGCGCTAAAAAGAAAACCGAAATCAAAGTTGTATTGGTCAAAAATAATTTGAATTCTCTTTTGATTAAATAAATTATCGTTTTCATATACCATTGATTATTCGATGATTTGAACACTTGAATTCACCAAAAGGTTTTCTACTGCTTCAGGATTTGATGGAACCACCTTGATTTCATAAATCGATTCTTCGGGTTTATAATCTGGAAACGCAGTGGTTATGTCGGCATATTTTGTCAATTGTTTTAAGGTCACAATTTTTCCTTGAAATTCTAAACCACCAAAAGTGGATTTCATCTGAATTTCACTACCTCTTTGAAAATTCAACATTTCACTTTCTGGAATTGTAAATCGGAAATAAGTAGAATTTGGAATATAACCATTGAACAAAGCATAACCGGGAGTTGCTAATTCACCTTTTTTTAATGTAATGGTTTCGATTTGCATATCATTTGTTGCTATAATATATCTTTCTGCATAAGCTGTCATCGCTTCTTTTAAAGCACCTTGAGCTTGCTGTGCCTGCCCTTCTGCCATACCTATTTGTTCGTGTCTTGTGCCTTTTAAAACTTCATCCATCTCAGCATTGACAGCATCCAATTGAGCTTTCGCTCCTTTGTATTTAGCAAAAATTTCATCAAAATTTTGAGGCGACATCAAACTGTCTTTGAACATTAGTTGAGCACGTTCATAAGACTTTCTCGCAAATTCAAATTGTTCCATCAATCCACTTTGCTTTGCTCTCAATTGTCTCAATTGATTTTGAGTAGCTCCGGTTCTTGCCATTTCTGCTTGCATTTGAGCCGAATATTGAGCGCCTTGTGCTTGTTGAATTTTCGCATCTACTTCTGGTATATCCAAAAGTGCTAAAGTATCGCCTATGCTCACCAAATCACCTTCATTTACATAAATTTCAATAATTCTTCCAGGCAATTTCGCAGAAAAAGAAATTACTTCTTTTTTAACTTTTCCTTCAATTGCACGATTCGGCTGAGGAGAATTACAAGAAAACAAAATAGTTAAAACGATAAAAGGTATGTATTTCATTGAATTAATTTTCATAGCAAATGATTATTTATAAATTTTCTATTTTTAAATTTTGAGTGGATCTCATCAGTTCGATTGCATTTCTCCTTTGGTTGAAAATAGCTGTTTGAAGTTCTAATTCGGCATTGAGCAAATCATTTTCAGCTTCAATCAAATCAGAAGAAGTTTTGGTTCCATATCTAAATTCTTTTTCAACATTCTTCAATGCTTTCTGAGCCAATTCAACTTCTTTATTTTTTAGTTCGATTTGTGCATAGGCTATTTCGAATTCAGTTTGATTATTTGCCAAATTCAATTTCAATAATTTCTCAGCTTCATTTTTCTTTTGAATCAAAATCTCTTTATTGATTTGAGCTTCTGCCACGTTTGTTTTACCTTCTCTCCCATCGAATATATCCCACTGAAAACCAATGCCCGCTTGTACCATCGGAAAAATGTGCAAACGATTGGGATTCAAATCGAGTCGATAATTGCTTCCAGAAATGATTTCATCTGAAGTAGTAATTTTTCCTTCGTACAATCCCATATAAGCCACCGAAGCTTTTGCCATCACTTTTGGAACCCACCATTTTTCTTCCGCTTTGATTTTATTTTCTGCTGCTTGAATGCCATGTTCCAAAGCTCTAATTTCAGCTCTTTGATCAACTTCTGTCGATGAAACAAGATAATCGATCGGTTGTAAAACAGGATCTATATTTGCTATTCTTTCCCTTTCCATTCCTGTTAGCAAATGCAATTGTGTGATCAATAATTCTCTTTTTCCTTCATATTCGATCAATTTTGAATCTAATATCGCTTGTGCCAACTCAATTTTTTGATGGTCATAAGGAGTGATCAATCCGTAACTCAAAGCTTTATCTGCTGTTTTACGATTGATTGCCAATCTTTCTTTGGATGCATCCAACACAAGCTTTGAATGATGCAATAAACTGAATTGATCATAAGCTTTAGAAATCTCAACTATGATATCATCTATGGTTTTTTCCATTAAAATCTGTTCAGATTTTCCTTTTTCTCGATTGGCTTCTTTCAAATATTTAACTTTTCCACCAGAATAAATCAACATACTTGCCTCCGCCTTAGCTGTAGCTGAAATTCCAGATATATTGAGACGATTGGTTCGTTGAGGTATATTTAATTCCAACTCTTCTATGAGAGGAATGTGCAAACCTGGAGTTTTATAATTGGTAGATGTATATAAATATCCTGTCTGAGCGGTGAGATTAACTTTAGGAAGAAAAATATCTTTCAAACGCTCATCGCTGAGTTGAGTGATTTGATGTTGTAGTTTTTGTTGATTCAAATTTCCGTCGTTAGCAATCGCTGCCTGAATCAAATCTTCTAAATCAGGTACAGATTGAGATAAAACAAAAAATGGTGATAGAAAAGTTATCATCCATAAAATTTTAATTTTGAGTTTCATTTTCAATTAATTTATGGTACAAAACTAAATCAATACTCATTTAAAACTTTTGATAAAAGTCAAAAAAACAAATTATCGAATCGATAAGTTTTGTTCTTTAAATTTACTGCAAAATATTTATCTTCGCACTATGATGAAAATAGAACATATCGGAATAGCTGTAAAAGATTTGGAAGTATCCAACGAATTGTTTAGAAAACTTTTGGGCAAACCCGCTTATAAAGAAGAATCAGTGGAAAGTGAAGCGGTAAAAACTTCTTTCTTCGAAATAGGCGAAAGTAAAATCGAATTATTGGAAGCAATGAATGAAAATTCAGCCATTGCAAAATATTTAAATAAAAATCGCGAAGGAATTCACCACATTGCTTTTGCAGTAGAAAATTTGGAAAAAGAAATACAAAGGCTTAAAAATGAAGGATTTGAATTCATCAATGAAATACCTAAAAAGGGCGCCGACAACAAATTAGTTGTGTTTTTACATCCAAAATCAACCAATGGCGTATTGGTAGAATTGTGTTCTGATGAAAAATAGTTTGCTAAATTAAAGAGATTGTTATAATATTGCAGTCCGAAAACGCTAAGCGTATTGAACAATAGATTTAGCGACATTTCGAAAGGTCCTATAGCTCAGCCGGTTAGAGCACTTGACTCATAATCAAGGGGTCCCTGGTTCAAGCCCAGGTGGGACCACAAAAAACAAAAGTGTTCACGAAAAAGGCAATCGCAATTATGTGGTTGCCTTTTTCATTTTAATAAATAATTTATTAGAACATATTAAAGAATAATACTTCATTTTATAATTTGATAAATAAAAAATTAAACATAAATTTGTAACCATTGTGCAAGGTTTACTAATATGGTTACTATGAAAAACTACTTAACTTTAGCTGAAGCATCTGAAATTATTGGTAAAAGTAAAGAAACTTTACGAAGATGGGACAAGGAAGGAATTCTTAAAGCCGTTCGTGAACCTGTTTCAAATTATAGAGTTTATAAAAAATCAGATATACAAAAGTTACTAGGTGATTTTTATAAGGAAAACGATGTATCTAATTATGTAGAACCAAACAATGAATATTCTGTACTTGAATTATTTGCTGGAGCCGGAGGCTTAGCATTGGGATTTGAAAAAGCAGGATTAAAATGTGTTGCCCTAAATGAAATTGATAAATGGGCTTGTCAAACATTAAGAAATAATAGACCTAATTGGAATGTTTTGGAAGGAGATATTAAAAATTTAGACTTTTCAAAATATAAGAATATGGTTGACATAGTTTCTGGTGGTTTTCCTTGTCAAGCATTTAGCTACGCAGGCAAAAAACTAGGACTTAAAGATGCTAGAGGCACTCTTTTCTATGAGTTTGCAAGAGTTATACAAGAAGTTCAACCTGCGATTTGTATAGGTGAGAATGTACGCGGATTATTAAGTCACGATAAAGGGAAAACTCTTAAAGGGATGATTTCAGTACTTGATGAAAT
Source organism: Flavobacteriales bacterium UBA3376 (assembly GCA_002359055.1). GTDB lineage: Bacteria > Bacteroidota > Bacteroidia > Flavobacteriales > Weeksellaceae > Moheibacter. Next base: position 21,254 of record DEQC01000024.1, read on the forward strand.
TGGCTATAAGGTATTACCAGTACAAGTTTTAAAAGCAATAAATTATCGAGTACCACAAAAAAGAGAGCGATTAATATTAGTTGGTGTTAGAAAAGATATTGATATTGATTTTGAATATCCAAAACCTTCAAGAAAAGTTTATAATTTAAAAGATGCACTAAAAAAAGGTGAACTTTACGATTGTGATGTTCCAAAATCTGAGGGTGCTAAATATCCTAAACATAAAAAAGAAGTATTAGATTTAGTTCCACCAAAAGGATATTGGAGAGATTTGCCTATTGATATACAGAAGGAATATATGGGTAAGAGTTTTTATTTAGGAGGAGGAAAAACTGGAATGGCTAGAAGAATTGGTTGGGATGAACCTAGCTTAACACTGACTTGTAGTCCTGCTCAAAAGCAAACTGAAAGGTGCCATCCCGATGAAACTCGCCCATTCACAGTTAGGGAATATGCTAGAATTCAAACTTTTCCCGATGATTGGAATTTTGCTGGCTCTATTTCTCAACAATATAAACAAATTGGCAATGCTGTTCCAGTAAATCTAGCAAAAGAAATTGGTTATTCTTTAATCAAATTTTTAAACCAATATTATACTGCTAAAGATGAAATTAATTGCAATTAGTTGTACTTTTCTTCAATCTCTTTCGCAAGTGTTTGTATCGTATTTTCAACTATATCACTCCCGTCAACTTCTAAGGCCACATCTCCTATAGCATCAATTAAATCAAAATAAAAATCTTCTTTACCTGTTAATCGATACCAAAACTCTTCACCTATAAATACTGGATACTCTTTTTCAATCTTTTTATAATGAGAACTTAATTCCTCAGGCTCACCATAAATCACCCCAACAATCATGTCGTTTATTCCTATATTTAAATTATTAGTTCTTGCTAAACTCCTAACTCCATTAAAATGATTGATTATCGTTGTAACATCATCATAATTGATTGTATTTGGTCCAGCTTTTAATTGACAATACTTTTTTCTCCCATCCACAGCATCAATAAACTCAATATCAATACCTTGTGTTGTTGAACCAAGCCCTTGAAATAACCTACTTATCAAACTCTGTATTTTCATCCCAAATGAAGTTGTGATTGAAGATCCTAAAATTCTAGGTAAAACTAAAGCTTTTGCAATACTCTCTGAATCATCATTTCCAGTTAAAAAATTAGCTAAATATTTAAACAAAAAGGGATTTACATTATATTCTGATAACTCAGCAGCTCTTTTGCATGCACCATTTATATGATTATAAATAATCTCATCTCTAAAAAATTGCTTAGCACTTTCTAATATTTGTTCTCTATGTAACTCATCCATCTTTTAAAAACAACTTATTAAGTTATTATAAATTAATTGTCAATCTAAAATAGCTAAGTTACATCGATTAAAATAAACTCAATTCAAATTGTAAATATTTATGTCAATTTCTATTTAAAAAATTCAAACTCAATTTCCTTAGGCATAAAGTGAATTCCTTTGAAATCAGTGATTCCTTTGAATTGATGTTTGACTTGTGGAGGAATGATCATAGCATCGCCCGGTTTCATCTGTATTTCTTCATCAGCCATATTCAAAACACATTCTCCTTCATGTATAAATATCACCGATTCCAAATTTGATGAATGTAATGGCAAAAGTTTACCTTCCTTCCCTCCCATTTCCTTTGCAATCAAATCTTTTCCGCTCGCAAGGGTTCTAACTTTTGGTTTAATGACTTCCATAGTTTTATTTTAAATTAATAATACAGTTTCTATAAAGTTATAAAAATTTCATTGGAAGTAATTATTGATTCAAATAAAAGTTAAGAAATAACCCAACAAAGATCCGAGCAATAAAATAACAACTGAGTTTATTTTTCTATAACCAAATGTGATGACGATACTTATTACAGCTATTAAAATTGTTTTCCAATCTGTAATTATTTCTCGACCCATAATGAAACAAACCGAAACAATTAAAGCCACTGAAGCTATATTTACTGCATCCAAAAAGTGAGAAAAATACTTAGAATTGCGCATGAATTTAAGAAGTGGATTCAAAAGTGCCACAAACACAAATGAAGGTAGAAAAACAGCAAAAGTTGAAATCACTGCTCCAAAAATCCCATCGATTTGATAACCGATAAAAGTAACCGAAGATGTAATCGGTCCTGGAGTAATTTGACCAACAGCTATAGCATCGATCAATTGCTGCCTATCCAATATTCCTGTAGCCACGAGTTCAGCATCCAAAAAAGCAAACAAAACATAACCACTTCCATAAAGTATTGCTCCGATTTTTAGAAATATCCAAAACAAATCCAGATGAGTAACAGTTGTAGTCGTCGCTAATGACAAAGGAGTAAAAGCTAAAAAAGTGAAATTGCTAAAGTTTCTGTTGTTCTTATTTTTGAGTAAATGATAGAATAAAAAAATAAAACCAGCGCCAAACATCAATAAAATTTCATTTTGAACAATAAATGAAAGTCCAAGCACCAAAATTCCAATGACACCCAACTCTATTGATTTCAAAGACTTTTTGCCCAATGGATAAACGGCCGATAAAATAATAGCTATAATCGCAGGTTTGATGCCATAAACAAAAGGTTCAACTTGTGGCAATTGACCATAAACTTTGTACAAATAAGCGAAAATACCTGTAAATAAAACCGCTGGAAAAATAAAAAGACTTCCCGCCAAAATCATTCCTTTCCAACCTCCTTTTTCCTTGCCAATATGAATCGCCAATTCAGTACTATTGGGTCCAGGAATCAGGTGAGTTGCACCCATTAGATCGAGAAACTCCTGTTCGGTCAACCAATTTCGCTTTACGACAAACTCTTCCCTCATCATCGCAGTATGAGCCGCAGGACCACCAAAAGCTGTGAATCCTAATTTTAAGAAAATGAGAACGAGTTCCTTTAATTGATTTTTTTCCAATGATTTAAAAGTTTATCGATTTTCCAATCGAATACAAATTAAATCCACAAACATAGAAATCAAACATTTACAATTCACCATTCAATCGTTAAGTTTTTATCACAATTTACATTCGAAATTTAAACTTTGTAGTCTACTTCTATGTTCGGATTTATTTTTAATAAGTCCTGAATAAATTCATTTTTATCCAATGGAGAGATAATTATACTATCGTATTTGCCATAAAAAATCTCCAATCGATCAAGTGAAGCAGCTGGAGAACTAATCAAATTATTAGTTTCTTTAATTTTATGAATGGAAGAAATCGGAATTTTAGTATTGACCAAAAAACCAGCCTTGACCTTCAATTCATCTTCAATGATGGTGTAACTGATCGAAGTAAATAAGTGAATTATAAACAAAAGGCAAAGAAGCAAAACAATCAATGCAAGCCAATTGATTGGATTTGTAACGACTTCAAAACCCATAAAAGAAAACATCACAGCTAAAAAAGCAATCAACTTCCAACTGATTTTGGATTTGTATTTCTTCATTGATTCGATTTAAGGAATTGAGGTTAAATTACTTAAAAAAACAAAACCCTGCAAATCAAAGATTTGCAGGGTTTTTGGCGGAGGAAGAGGGATTAGCTACGCTGATCCCTAAAGAAGAGCCCTGCAAACAAAATGCTACGAGCTGACGCTCTTTGGCATTTTTTTACGCACACACTTACAAACGCAAGCGTTTGACGTGCGTGCATAAAAAAATGCCACACTCTTCGAGTGTAGCATTTTGGTTTGCGGAGGAAGAGGGATTCGAACCCCCGGAGGTGTGACCCTCAACGGTTTTCAAGACCGCCGCATTCGACCGCTCTGCCATTCCTCCTACTGAAACTGTATTCGTTTCCGTAATTGCGTGGCAAATATAAAGATTTTTTTCAATTAACAACAAGTCTAAAATAAAATTTAAGGCTTTCCTTTCGATTTTAAATTTAATTCTAAAACCTAAAACTCAAAATCAATTAATTATCAATACTTAACAAACTAATTAAAATCATTCTAAAGCAATGATTATTTTTCGCCTTTTTTTAGATTCCTTTAAAATATTAAAATTTCATCCATAATTCACCTCTGATAAAATCATAATTCACTACAAATTTCATAAATTAGCAATCCAAAAATTAATTAACAAAACAATTAAATAAAATGAAAGAAGTTGTAATCGTTTCAGCTGTTAGAACGCCCATCGGATCATTCATGGGTGGGTTATCTACAGTACCGGCGACTAAATTAGGAGCGACTGCCATCAAAGGCGCTTTAGATAAAATCAATTTAGATCCTTCATTGGTTCAAGAAGTTTTTATGGGTAATGTGTTGCAAGCTGGCCTTGGTCAAGCACCTGCAAAACAAGCTGCCATAGGTGCTGGTCTCCCAAATACCATTCCTTGTACAACTGTTAACAAAGTTTGTGCTTCTGGTATGAAAGCAATGATGTTTGCCGCTCAAGCCATTCGTAGTGGTGACGCAGATATAGTGGTTGCTGGTGGTATGGAAAGCATGTCGCAAGCTCCTTTTTATAGTATGAATATGCGTAATGGAAATAAATTTGGTAATACAAATTTATTGGACGCTATCTTCAACGACGGTTTACAAGATGCTTATAGCAAAGAAGCGATGGGAGTTTCTGGAGATAAAACGGCAAGAAAATATGAAATCTCAAGAGATGAACAAGATGATTTTGCTATTCAATCCTATAAACGTTCTGCTAAAGCTTGGGAAGAAGGTAAATTTAAAGACGAAATCGTTCCAGTTGAAGTTCCTCAAAGAAGAGGTGAGCCTATCATAGTTAGCGAGGATGAGGAATACAAAAATGTTAGATTCGATAAGATTTCTGACCTTAGACCTGCATTCACCAAAGACGGAACTGTAACTGCAGCAAATGCTTCTACGCTAAACGATGGTGCTTCTGCAGTGATTATGATGTCAAAAGAAAAAGCAGAGGAATTAGGAATTAAACCTTTGGCCAAAGTGATTTCTTACGCTGATGCTTCTCACGAACCTGAGTGGTTCACAACTGCTCCTGCTAAAGCTGTTCCTAAAGCTTTGGACAAAGCTGGATTGAAAGCAAGTGAAATTGATTTTTGGGAATTTAACGAAGCTTTCTCAGTGGTTGGAATTGTCAACACTAAATTGCTGGAATTAGATCCAAACAAAGTAAATGTTAACGGTGGAGCTGTTTCTTTAGGTCATCCTTTGGGTAACTCAGGATCTCGCATCATGGTTACATTGATCAACGTTTTGAAACAAAATGGAGGTAAAATCGGAGGTGCTGGAATTTGTAATGGTGGTGGAGGTGCTTCTGCAATGATCATTGAGAATATCGAGTAAATCATTTTTACATTTTATATTAAATCATCTCGGAGTCAAATCTGAGATGATTTTTTTTTGATATATTTTTCAATTGATCTATAAAAAAACTTCCCAAATCATGAAGAATTGGGAAGTTAGTATAGAGTAAAAATATTGGAATTATTCTTCAATCATATAACTTTCGATTGGAGGACAAGTACACATCAAGTTTCTGTCTCCAAAAGCATCATCTACTCTTGCAACTGGTGTAAAGAATTTACGTTCTCTCACCCAATCCAATGGATAAGCTGCTTTTTGTCTTGAATAAGGGAAATCCCATTCATCGGCAGTTACAACATCTAATGGATGTGGTGAGTTTTTCAATACGTTATTTTCTTTGGTAAATTCTCCATTCGCAACTTCATCGATTTCCGCTCTGATTTGAATCAATGCATCTGCAAATCGATCCAATTCTGCTTTACTTTCAGATTCTGTTGGCTCAATCATCAGAGTTCCAGCCACTGGGAATGAAACCGTAGGTGCATGGAAACCATAATCCATCAAACGTTTAGCGATATCAGTCACCTCTATTCCGTATTGTTTGAATGGTCTGAAATCTAAAATGAACTCGTGAGCAACCACATTATTTTGGTTGGTGTACAACACATCATAATGTTTTTCTAATCTCGATTTCAAATAGTTTGCATTTAAAATCGCGTGACGAGTTGCATTTGACAATCCTTTCTCACCCAACATTCTGATGTATGAATAAGAAATGAATAAAATCAATGATGAACCATAAGGAGCAGATGAGAAAACGATATCCGATTCACTTCCACCGGTTTCAATCAAAGGATGTTTTCCTAAATATGGAGCCAAATGACTTGCAACACAAATCGGCCCAACACCAGGTCCACCTCCACCATGAGGAATCGCAAATGTTTTATGTAAGTTCAAATGACAAACGTCAGCACCAATCATTCCAGGAGCTGTGAATCCAACTTTAGCATTCATATTCGCTCCATCCATATAAACTTGTCCACCCGCATCATGTATCAATTGAGTTACCTCTTTGATATTTGAATCAAATGCTCCATAAGTCGATGGATAAGTGATCATCAATGCTGATAAATTGTCTTTATGTTTTTCAATTTTTAATTTAAGATCCTCAACATCGGTTTCACCCGTAGGTAAATTTTTAACGATTACAACTTTCATTCCAGCCATAGCCGCCGAGGCAGGGTTAGTACCATGAGCTGACTCAGGAATAATTACCACATCTCTGTGTCCTTCACCTATAGCTTTTTGATAAGAACGAATAACCATTAAACCAGCATATTCACCTTGTGCTCCAGAATTTTGTTGCAATGAAGTAGCTGAAAATGCTGTGATTTCTGATAAATAATCTTCAAGATTTTTAATCATCTCTTGATAACCTGCTGCATAATCTTTTGGAACAAATGGGTGAACGGAATTAAATCCTTCCCAACTCAATGGCAACATTTCAGTTGCAGCATTTAATTTCATCGTACATGAACCTAAAGCAATCATTGAATGGTTAAGCGCTAAGTCCTTTCTTTCCAATCGTTTGATATATCTCATCAATTCAGTTTCTGTATGATAAGAATTAAACACTTCATGGGTCAAAAAGTCTGAAGTCCTTACCAATTCTTCTGGAATTCTCGATTCTTTGTATTCTGGATTTTCAACTTCTTTCCCTTTAATTTTAGAGAAAATCTTAACTATAAATTCTAAATCTTCTTCAGATGTTACCTCATCAATTGAAATTCCAATTTTTCCACTTTCAAAGAAGTTCAATAAAATATTACTGTTTTCGAACACTTCTGGAGTAATTCCTTCAGCATCGATTTGAATGGTGTCAAAGAATCTATCGTGAGTAGTTCTATAACCCAATTCATTCAAAGCATCATACAAGCGAACTGCTTTTTCATGAATGTTTTGAGCAATGAATTTCAAACCTTCTTTTCCGTGATAAACTGCGTACATTCCAGCCATTACAGCCAATAAAACTTGAGCCGTACAAATGTTTGAAGTAGCACGTTCGCGTTTGATATGCTGTTCACGAGTTTGCAACGCCATTCGAAGTGCGAATTTTCCATTAACATCCTTTGAAACTCCGATAATTCTACCTGGAATTTGACGTTTATAGTCTTCTTTACAAGACATATATGCAGCGTGAGGTCCACCATAACCCAACGGAATTCCAAATCGCTGAGTTGTTCCTACAGCTACATCAGCTCCCATATCACCTGGTGATTTGATCAAAGCCAAAGCCATCAAATCAGCTGCAATGGTAACTTGGATATTTTTTTCTTTTAGTTCAGCAATTAAATCTGTATAATCTTTGATTTCACCTGATTTTCCTGGCAATTGGAACAAAACACCATAAAATTCTTCAGTAAAATCAAATTCAAATGGATTTCCAACGACTATTTCAATGCCTAAACCTCTTGCTTTGGTTTCACAAACTGCCAAGCTTTGTGGAAATATATCTTCAGAAATAAAGAATTTATTGGCATCTTTTTGATCTCTTTTCTTTGCATTAAACGTCATCTGCATAGCTTCCGCACATGCTGTACCTTCGTCCAACAAAGATGCGTTTGCAATCGGTAAACCTGTAAGATCAGCAACTACAGTTTGAAAGTTTAATAAAGCTTCTAAACGCCCTTGGGCAATTTCCGCTTGATAAGGCGTGTAAGCAGTGTACCAACCTGGATTTTCCAATATGTTTCTCAAAATTGGCGAAGGTAAAATGGTGTTGTAATAACCATAACCAATAAAACTTTTTGCTTTTTTGTTTTTTGCTTCTAACTCCTTTAAGTGTGCTAATATTTCATGCTCAGCCAATGCGTCTGGCAAATCCAAAGGCTTGTCCAAGCGAATATCAGCGGGCATAGCATCATTAATTAAATCTTCAATAGAATCCTTTCCAATGACAGAAAGCATTTCATCAACTTCGTTTGTCAATGTTCCTATATGACGAAGTGAAAAATCTTGTGTATTCATATATTTAATTTGGTGAATTTTAATAAAACTCAAATTTACGATATTTTATCATAGCAAAAGCTAATCTTTGTCAAGCTGACTATAAAAGATTTAACTATAAAAACTAAGTTTCTTGAGTAGGTAAAATCGTTTAATTTTATTCGAAAAATGATTTTTCTAATGGTGAATTATTTGCTGCATCCACAGAAAATTCGCCGATTTTCGTTCGCCTCAATTCCGTAAGATATCCACCAGAATTCAATGCTTTCCCGAAATCATATGCCAATGATCTGATATAAGTTCCTTTGCTGCAATGCACTTCAAATTCCACAAAGGGTAAATCGATCTTAGTGATTTTAAAGTCGTGAATAGTGATTTTTCGTGGTTTAACCTCAACCTCTACTCCTGCCCTTGCCAATTCATACATGCGTTTTCCATCGACTTTCAAAGCTGAATGTATGGGTGGCAATTGATCGATTTCTCCAATGAACTTTTGTACGGTTTGATGAATCAATTCATCGGTGATGTGTTCGATAGAAAAGAATTGATTTTCTTCAGATTCTGTATCATAAGTAGGTGTGCTTGCGCCTAATTTAATTTGTCCCGTATAAACTTTCGATTCGGCTTGTATAGATTCAATTTTTTTGGTGAATTTGCCTGTACATATGATCAACAAACCAGTGGCTTTCGGATCTAAAGTTCCCGCATGACCTACTTTTATCTTTTTTAAATTATAGGTTTTGCGAATGTTCCAACGAATTTTATTGACTGCATCAAATGAAGTCCAATCGAGTGGTTTATCGATAAGAAAGATTTGGCCTTCTTGAATTTCTTCTAATGTCATGCTACAAAAAACAGAGAATAAATAATCACTGACAATCCTACGATGATGCAATAAATTGAAAAGTAAGTCAATTTGGCTTTTTTGACCAATTCAATCATCCATTTACAAGCAAATAACCCTGAAATAAAAGCAGCACAAAACCCACCCAAAAGTGCACTTACAGGCATTTGACCTACAGCTAAGCCTCCCGTCTCTGATGCGTCTAAAAACATCTTTGCAGTCGCTCCAAAAATCAATGGCAAAACCATCAAGAAAGAAAAACGCGCAGCTTTTGACTTATCGTTACCTAACAAAATTGAAGTTGAAATCGTCGAACCAGATCTGGAAATTCCGGGCAATAAGGCAGCGACACCTTGAGCTATTCCAATGATGATTGAGTCGCTATAACTGATCGATTTTCCAGTGTTTTTTGCTCTATCTGCAAAAAATAATAGACCAGATGTAATCAACAACATACATCCTACAATTAATAAATTAGAGAAAATTTCCTCCAAAGTATCTTTTAATAAAAATCCTACAAAAACCGCTGGAATCATCGACAAAACAATTTTCAATGAAAATCTAAATTCTTCATTGTCTTTGAATTCCAACAAACCTTTGATGATTTGAAAAATATCTTTTCTGAAAATTACAATTGTACTCAATGCAGTTGCGAAGTGCAGCACTATGGCAAAAAGTAAATTATCCTGTTCATCGTATTTTATTCCTAAAACTTCTTGGGCTATGACTATATGACCACTTGAAGAAACCGGTAAAAACTCAGTCAATCCCTGAACTATACCTACTATAATCGCCTTTAAGGTCTCTATCATTTCGCTTGATCTTTATTGGGGTTAAGCATGATGGCATAAATTTCTATGGCAAATCCAAGCAAAATAACAAACGGAGCCAAACGTACTCTTCTCCACGAATAAATATTTTCGTTCCAATAATTTGAATCAAAGTTACCATCAGGACGAGTATTGGCATCTGGACCAGTCATCAATAAAAAACCTAATAGAATAACCGCTATTCCAATAGCCATGAATATGTAGTTTTTCTTCCCAAATAGAAAAACCGGTTTATCTTCTTTTGTATCGTTTTGAAACGTTTTGCTCATTGAATTTAAATTAATTGTTTAATATAATTGATCCGTTCTTAATCTTAAATATCTCCAAGTTGCAATGGCTGTACTGATCAGCGCAATAAATACTCCGACCAATATCAAAATTCCCATCAATTTGTAATAATCTTCTTGCCAAAAAGGTAAACTCACTAATTCAGCGAAGTAATACCACATTACTCCTAAAATTAAAATCGCCAAAACTGCACCTAATAATCCTAAAAATGCACTTTGAATCAAAAATGGTTTGATGATGAATCTTCGTCTTGCTCCTACCAATTGCATGGTTTTGATACTAAATCTCTTAGAATAAATTCGTAATCGTATGGAGTTGTTGATTAAAACCATGACAATCACCAAGAAAATTCCTGCCAAAACCATCAACCAAAACCTGATTTTATCGATATTGTTGTAAACAGTCGTCATCAATTCATCATCATTTACAACTTCACTAATGATTGGATCTGAAATAATGATATTCTTGATACTATCGACATGCTCCGGACTGACATATTCGGACTTCAAAGTAATCAAAACAGAAGCAGGAAAAATATTGGCTTCGAAAATTTCATTATCATCAATGCCCAATTCTTTCTTAGCGATTTCAGAAGCTTTTTCTTTTGAAATGTATTGAACATTTCTGACGAAATCATGTTGAACTTTCAGCGAATCTATAAAAGCAAATTGTTTTTCTTGTTCTTTGTCCTGTTCCCTCGGGTCATATTCATCATTGAAAAAAGCTTCTAATTTGAGTTGCTCCTTTACATAATCAGCATAACTCTGAGCGTTGATAACAATCAAACCAAATAATCCTAATAAAAATAGAACCAATGAAATACTGATGACTACAGTGATATTCGAAGAGCGTAGCCTTCCTTGATTTAATTTATCGCTTTGTTTTGACATTCGCTTTTATTTTGTGGCTAAGGTATAAAAAATACTTTCTTTATCAATTTGAAATAAAATCATGAATTGTTAAAAATTTCTTAATTCAACCAAAGTATTAGACAAGATTTACATTTATATCGATAATCAGCTCTCTTTATTGTATAAAAAAGGGGGGTTCAATTAAAGTCTCGATTACACTTCAAAAGAATTTTAATTGCGGGATTGCTAATTAAAATCCGATGGCAGAAAGGCAATTGACTAAAATGACCCCCGAATGGAATAATAACTTAAATATCATTCAATTTCTTCTGTGTACAAAATTACAAAAAATATTGATTCCTAAAAATCAAGTAGCTTTTTATGACTTTTGATCAATCTTTATACTATCCTTTTTTTGATGATTTGTAAATTCTAATCGATAAATTCTGAACAACCATAGGACGAGCGATAAGAATATCGGTCCAAAAATTATCCCTATAAATCCAAACAATTTAACCCCGATAATCACTCCGAAAATCGTAATCAACGGATGCACATCAGCCATGATTTTCTGCAACCAAAAACGGAAAATATTGTCTGAAGCTCCAACGACTATTAAACAATACAAAAACAACAAATAAGCATTGGTCGTTTGACCACTAGCCAACATAAAAATACAAGCGGGTACATAAACAGCAGCTGTTCCAACCACTGGCACCATGGCTGCGAAAATCGTAATGATAAACCAATTGAATGCATCATCCAATCCAAAGATCAAATATCCTGCATAAGCAAAAATCGCTTGTATCAAAGCTACCAAAGGAACTCCAACTGCATTGGAAATCACTAAATCCCTTAAATCTTTGTTTAAAATCTTTAGATTTTCTGCTTTCAAAGGAATGTGCTTATAAAACCATTTTTCCATTTTGTGGAAATTCATCAACATGAAATACAAAATCAAATAAGCAATTGCCAATTGCACTACCCCATCGATCGAAGTATTCAATATCTCTTGAACTATTTTTATTGCAATCGAAGTTACATCGCCAAGATTAATTTCACTCAACAAATCAATTCCAAACTCTTTATTGACTTGACTCAAACCCTTTTCTATATTTTCTTGAATCTCTTGTTTGTTGTCAATGGCTTGACCTACTTTCTCCGTCAAAACATTGATCAAAAACACCAAGGGCGTAACTATCACCAAAATACTGGCCGTCATCAGAAGTATAATTGAAAGCACTCGATTGAACCTCTTCTTATAAACCAAATATCTCAATGGATGAATCAACAATACATAAAGACAGAAAGCACCTAAGAAACCAGGTAAAAATGCTTTCAGATGATACAAAACGACCAAAACCAAAAATGAGGCAATGATTATAAAAAATATCTGCCTCAAAATACTATTAGAAATGTACTTTCGATTCATAACCCAATTGATTTATCAATATCAAATTTAAATGAAATAAATCATACAATATTAGATTTTCTAAATAATAATTAAAAACTCAATTCTCTAAACAATTGACACAATATTATACTCCAAAAAAATAAATTCCCATTTTCAGTTCATACTGCTCGATAATAATTTTCAGTACACAAATAATTGCTCTAAATTTGAGCCTTAAAATTAATGTCAATGAAATCTACATCATATACTGATGCACAGTATTTAGAATTTTATAGAAAATTATTGTTGCCAAGAATGATTGAGGAGCGAATGCTGATCAGTCTAAGGCAAGGTAAAATATCAAAGTGGTTTTCGGCTTGGGGTCAAGAAGCAATTTCAGTTGGAACTACACTTGCGATGAATGAAGATGAATATATGCTGACCATGCATAGAAACTTGGGAGTATTTACAGCAAGAGAAATTCCTTTGAGAAAATTATTCGCTCAATTTCAAGGAAAATCCGAAGGATTCACCAAAGGGCGCGATCGCTCATTTCACTTCGGAACTCAAGACTATAAAATCATCGGTATGATCTCTCATTTAGGTTCACAAATGGGAGTTGCAGATGGAATTGCTTTGGCCAATTTGTTGCAGAAAAACAAAAAAGCTACTTTGGTTTTCACAGGTGATGGTGGAGCAAGTGAAGGTGATTTTCATGAAGCAGTAAATATGGCTGCCGTTTGGAATCTTCCGCTCATCATCATAGTCGAAAATAATCAATGGGGACTTTCAACTCCTTCTTCAGAACAATTCAAAATGAAATCCTTCAAGGACAAAGGTGTTGGATATGGAATTGATGCGGTTTCTATCGACGGAAACAATTTGATGGAGGTTTATGAAACTGTAAAACACTGGGCAGAAGAAATCCGTGAAAACCCAAGACCTGTTTTGATCGAATGTATGACATTTAGAATGCGTGGTCATGAAGAAGCTTCAGGTACTGCTTATTATCCAGAAGGTTTGATTGACTCTTGGGAGCCAATGGATCCTATCACACAATTTGAAAATTTCTTAAAAGAAAAAGGAATTCTCACAGACGAGTGGATTCAAAAGACTCGTGAAGAATTGAGCCAACATGTAATTTCTGAGTTTGAAATTGCTGATGCTTATCCTAAAATCATTCCTGATTTAAAAACTGAATTGAATGATGTTTACGCAGATTTTGCAAACGAAGAAATTCCTCCAAAGAAAATTGAAATCGATAGAGAAATTCGATTCATCGATGCGATTACCGAAGCTTTGGATGAATCTATGCAAAGATATCCTGATTTGGTGATGATGGGACAAGACATCGCTGAATATGGAGGTGCATTTAAAGTAACTGAAGGTTTTTATAGCAAATATGGAAAAGATCGTGTAAGAAATACACCTATTTGTGAAGCTGCGGTGGTTGGTGCAGGTTTGGGCTTATCAATAAGTGGACAAAAATCCATGGTTGAAATGCAATTTTCAGATTTCGTTTCTGAGGGTTTCAATCAAATCGTCAACAACTTAGCAAAATCACACTATCGATGGGGACAAAATGCAGACGTTGTTATTAGAATGCCTACTGGTGGCGGTGTTGCAGCTGGACCTTTCCACTCTCAATCGACTGAAGCTTGGTTCACCAAAATTCCTGGATTGAAAGTGGTATATCCATCAACACCTGAAGATGCAAAAGCTTTATTACTACAATCTTTCGCTGATCCGAATCCTGTGTTATATTTCGAGCATAAAAAATTATATAGAAGTATAAAAAGTGTTGTTCCCGAAGGATTTTACACCATTCCGTTTGGTAAAGCGAGATTCCATAAGGAAGGTGATGATTTGACCATTATTACTTATGGTTTGGGCGTACATATTGCTTTGGATATTTTGAAAAAACATCCTGAAATCCAAGCAGATTTAATCGATTTAAGAACTTTAATTCCTTGGGACAAAGAAGCAGTTTTAGAATCGGTAAAAAAAACTGGAAAAGCAATTATTTTGCATGAAGATACTTTGGTGAATGGATTTGGAGGAGAAGTTTCCGCTTTCATTTCGGAAATGGCTTTCGAAGATCTCGATGCTCCGGTGATGCGTGCTGCGAGTTTGAATACACCTATTCCTTTCAATGCTGATTTGGAAAAACAATTCATGCCTGAGCAAATTTTTGAAGAGAAATTATTGAAACTTTGGAAATATTAATCAAACAAAGGAGCTAAAAATTTAGCTCCTTTGATTTTTCAACTGAATTTATTTTAGCTATTTGCTCATTACTAAATTTTGCATCTTTTTGTGTAAAAACAGCTTGTTCAGATGTTAAATGTAATTTTTCTTGTTCATCGTCAGAACAACTGAAGATGAAAGTAAGTTATTTAGATCATATAGAATTTAGAATTTTGTATATATAATATTTTCCTATATAAATTAAATAAACTACCTCAATCATATAAAATGATACAGCTTCTATGAATTGAATTTTATTGATTTTTATTTGCTGTATTTGAGCAACTGTGTCCCTTCTTCATCCATAAGAATCAATTGATTATCGATGATCGTATAAGTCTTAACTTTATTGATCAAATCCACATATTCGTTTTCTTTCACACCTTCACAATACATTTTGGTCATTCCCATTCCTTCGAAGGAAATACGATTTTGTTGGGTAGTGAAACTTCCAAAAAGTTGGTTACATCCACTATTTCCTGTTACTTTTTTGGAAATA
This sequence comes from Flavobacteriales bacterium UBA3376, assembly GCA_002359055.1. Taxonomy (GTDB): domain Bacteria; phylum Bacteroidota; class Bacteroidia; order Flavobacteriales; family Weeksellaceae; genus Moheibacter. The sequence goes on from DEQC01000024.1 coordinate 36,469, forward strand.
GCTTCTAAAATCAAATTAGGTTTTTTGTTTGGAAAGCCTTCTTCAACAGTGGTTCCTGAAGATTCGTGTATATGAACCAAGGTCCAATTTCCACTTAAATCTAAGTTCAATGTTTGATTCGATCCAGCTTGCGATGCGCAAGATTGAAGACTCAATAAGCCAATGATGGCTACGAATGAAAAAATGTATCTCATAAATTTAGTTTTCTTAAGAATTTCAAAGCCTGTGCCAAATTTTAACATTTCAATTTTTTCTGAGAAAATTTAAACGATACAAAAGCTAAACATCTTCAACTTCGCCATAATTCAATGCTTTTTCTTGGTCAAATTCGCCTTCCCATTTTGCAATTACAACCGACGCCAAACAATTGCCAATAACATTTACAGAAGTTCTTGCCATATCCATCAATTCATCAATTCCTAAAATAGCTGCAATTACAAATAAAGGCAATCCAAATTGATCGGCAGTTGCAATTAAAATTATCAATGAAGCCCTTGGAACTGCGGCAACTCCTTTACTCGTGACCATCAAAGTCAAACATATCAACAATTGTTGACCTAAGGATAAATCCATTCCAGCGGCTTGAGCAACAAATATAGATGCCAATGATAAATAAAGTGTTGTACCATCCAAATTGAAACTATAACCTGTGGGTACAACAAAAGAAACTATTTTTCTCGGCACTCCAAATTTCTCCATATGACTCATAACCAATGGTAAAGCAGCATCAGAACTCGTAGTTGCAAAAGCAATAGTAACCGGTTCTTTGATCGCTTTGACAAAGTTTTTTATAGGAACTTTCAAATAAAGTGCAATTGGAAGTAAAACTCCTAATAAAAATAAAAGCAGTGCGCCGTATAGAGTGAGCAATAACATGATTAAATTCTTGAGAATATCGATTCCCATATGACCGACAGTATAAGCCATGGCAGAACCTACACCAAATGGAGCGAAGTACATGACTATTTTGGTGTATTTAAACATGGTTTCCGCTAAGCTCTCCATTAAATCGACCAATGGTTTTCTTTTCTTTTCCTCGACCAAAGCCAAACCAATACCAAAAATAACTGCAAAAACAACGATTTGTAAAACTTGATTTTCGTGTATCGATTTTATGATGTTTTCTGGGAAAATATCCCTAAAGAAACCTGTGGTTTTGAAAATCCAATGAACATCTTCGGGCAAGCCTTCCAATTCTATTCTATCGGAAGTACTCGTTGCACTCGCTTGATCGGGCAACTCCATTTCAGGCACATGAGACATATCGATTCCTTTACCTGCTTGAGTAATGTTAATTGCCAAAAGACCAATGAACAATGCAATCGTCGTAGCAGTATAAAAATATGCCAAAGATTTCCAAGCCATTCGACCGACTTGTTTCAAATCGGAATGACCCGCAATCCCATAAACCAAAGTTGAAAATAAAATAGGACCTACTATGGTTTTAACCAAACGAATAAACCCTTGACTCAGTGGATGTAAAGATTTTGCAATGTCGGGATAATCATATCCTATAACTGCTCCCAAAACGATACTATATAAAATCCAAACTGTAAGTGAGCGTCGTTTGATGCAATAAAAAATAAAACTCAATAGAGTAATCCATCGAGCTGCAAACAACACTTCGGATGAAATATTGTTAAAAATAAAATCAAAACCAACGATTACTGCAGTGATACTAATCAGACCAAAAGGAATTAGTACATGTAATTTGCCCTTCATATGTTATTTTATAACTAATTATTAAGCCTTGTTTGACTTACATTAATTCACAAAAATAAACAAATGAAAAAAATAAACAACTCCTCTCAATTTTTATTTAAGCAAAGCATATTTAATTCGATCTTTTTCGTTGATAAATTTTAAGGAATAACTTTAGAAAGCATTTTGAAAACCTTAAATTTGCCAATCATAAAAAAAACATGAACTGGAGATTAATTTTACTTCCTTTTTCTGCTTTATATTGGATAGGCGTTTCTTTGAGAAACTTAGCTTTTGATATAGGTATTTTACCTTCAAAGAAGTTTAAAATTCCTGTGATTTGTGTTGGAAATTTGTCCGTTGGTGGCACTGGAAAATCACCTCATGTGATTTTAATTTCTGATATTTTAAAGAACGAAAAAAACTTGGCCATGCTCAGTCGTGGTTATGGTCGTAAAACCTCAGGATTGAAAATCGCTAATTATAGTTCAAAAGTTTATGATATAGGCGACGAACCTTTGCAGTTTTTCAATCGATTCAAAAACAAAATTGTAGTGGCTGTTTCGGAAAATCGAGTGGCTGGAATTGAGCATTTGATGGAACTCTACAATGTAAATGGTGTGGTGATGGATGATGGATTTCAACACCGAGCGGTGAAACCTGGATTTTCAATTTTATTGACAACTTTTCACGATCCTTATACCAAAGATTTTGTACTTCCTGCAGGAAATTTACGCGAACCTCGTTTTGGTGCCAAAAGAGCTGATGTCATCATCGTAACTAAATGTCCAGATAAATTTACTGTGAAACAGCGCGATGAAATCATCAAAAAAATTAACCCTAAGCAAAATCAGAAAGTATATTTCTCAAAAGTTGTATATTCGAAACTTGTCTATGGCTATAGATACAATATAGAAAATCAAGAATGGATGAATTATGATGTGTTGTTGATCACTGGAATTGCCAAATCCAAAGGGTTGGTTCGATATGCAAATGAGATGTTCAAATCAGTTCAGCATAAAAATTATCCTGACCATCATAATTTTTCAGTAGACGATATCAGAAATATCGATGAAGAATTCGAACGAATGCCATCAAAAAATAAAATTATATTGACCACTGAAAAAGATTATATGCGATTGAAAGATGAATCGGCATTGATAGAAAATTTATTTTATTTACCCATTGAAGTTGAATTAAATGATTTAGATGACTTCACTCAAACACTTTTAGAATATGTTAGAAAGAATTAAAGATGCGGTTGAATACATTCAACAATTTTTGACGGAAACTCCAGAATATGCCGTTGTTTTAGGCTCAGGTTTAGGAAAACTTCAAGATGAGGTTGAAAATCCAGTTTTCATTGATTATAAAGATATTCCTCATTTTCCTCAATCAACTGTTAAAGGTCATTCTGGCCAATTGATTTTTGGGAAAATCGAAAATAGATACGTACTTATGATGGCTGGAAGATTCCATTATTATGAAGGCTATACAATGGAAAAAGTAACTTTCCCGATGCGTGTTTTCAAAGGTTTGGGTATTGAAAAAGTGATTTTATCGAATGCGAGTGGGGGTGTAAATCCAAACTATGAAGTTGGCGATGCTGTCATCATCACAGATCACATCAACTTTATGCCTGAACATCCTTTGCGTGGGAAAAATTATGATGAATTAGGACCTCGTTTTGTGGATATGTCCGAACCTTATGACAGAAAAATGATTGATTTCGTCAGTCAATTTGGTGAAGAAAATGGAATTGAAATCAAAAAGGGAATTTATCTTGGAATTCAAGGACCTACATTTGAAACGCCAGCCGAATATGGAATGGTTAGAAATATGGGAGCTGATTGTGTGGGAATGAGCACTGTTCCTGAAGTGATAGTTGCTAAACATCAATCGATGCGCGCTTTTTGTATTTCTGTAATCACCGATTTGGGTGGGCCTGAAATTGCTTTTCCAGTTTCACATGAAGAAGTTCTTCAAGCGGCCGATAAAGCCATGCCTAAGATTATAAAATTGGTCAAAGGTTTGATCAATAGTGGAACTTAAAATATACATCTACATTCCTTCGGGTTTTTAAAAAAGTTCGAAGGAATGTTTTAATCGATAAACTCGTGTTTGAAAAATTAAAAAATCGATGGGAAATCCAATCGAATTTACAGCTGATACTTATACTGATTGCCTTTTCAATTACAGGATCACTTGCCGCTTGGGTCTCTAAACCATTTGCTGAGTTTTTAGGAATCAACGATAGCTTTTTACCCAAATGGTTGTTCACCATCATTCGATTGATCGTCATTTTCCCTATTTATAATTTAATTTTAATTGTCGTCGGAACTTTATTGGGACAATTTCATTTCTTTTGGGCATTTGAAAAGAAAATGTTTAGTAGATTTATTCCCAAGAAAAAAAATCAATGAACAGATGAAATTTAAATTTTTCGTTTTTACATTTCTTAGTTGCATAGCTATAGCTTTTTCACAGGAAATAATTTCTCCAGACAATAAAGAGGAAATTCCATTCAACTATTTAAATCTCGAAGAAGAATTTGATTTGATTGTTGATTTCACCATGGTCAATCCCGAATGTGCCACGGAAGAACAAGCATTTTATAGTTTGATTATTGGAACAACTGTAATTGGCGACTATATCGAAAGGGTCACGGTTTTAGTTCCATGTTTGAGCAACGAATATGTAAAAGGAGAATTGATCACAATAAAACCGATGAAAACACCTGAGAATGTAGTTTATGCCGTTCGAACTTATTTGAAAGATGATCAAGAAATAAGAGAAGTTTTCGGTTCAGAATTTAGAGCAATTTGGGGTGAAGTCATAAAGGTTTATTAATTTTATTATTGTAAATTGTTCATATGAATAAAGAATTGGAAAATAGACAATTTGTAACGCTAAAGACCTTTGACAATTTGTGGACGGCTGAAGTGGTAAAAAATCGACTGATTGAAGAAGGCGTTTATGCGCACATCATCGATCTACACGTAAACTACTCTTTCGGTCCAACAGTTTTGGAAGGCTATCGACTACAAGTAGAGAAAAGCCAATACTTAAAAGCATTAAATATTATCAAAAACACTTTGTCCGAATAAAAAAAAGTTTTACTTTTGCACCCGATTGATGAAACCTCTGACGAGATCCGTGTATGTTTCTCAGTTAAAACTATTTAAATTACCAAAATGGACAGTATAGTTAAATACGTAGAAGACAAATTTATCGAGAAAAAGGAATTTCCAAAGTTCAGCGCTGGAGATACCATTACCGTTTATTATGAAATTACTGAGGGTGGAAAAACTCGTACTCAGTTCTTTAGAGGAGTTGTTATCCAAAGAAGAGGAAAAGGATCTACCGAAACTTTTACAATTCGTAAAATGAGTGGTGAAATCGGTGTTGAGAGAATTTTCCCAGTAAACTTACCTGCAATTCAAAGAATAGAAGTGAATAAGAGAGGTAAAGTAAGACGTGCAAGAATTTTCTACTTCAGAAAATTAAGAGGTAAAAGTGCTCGTATCAAAGAAGCATAAAAATAACTTTATCATAAAAAGAAAGCCGTCCATTGTTTCAATGAGACGGCTTTTTTATTGTTTCGAATTCTTTTAAAATCCTTATTAATTAGTTCAATTGATTGATCAATAATCTCTTTCTCCAAAAATAGCACTTCCAACTCTGACCATATTGCTCCCCTCTTCTATTGCCAATTCATAATCACCGCTCATTCCCATGGAGAGAATTTGAATATCCTCGTCCAAAGTTTGGAATTGACCATATACATTTTTTAGCGATTTAAATTCCCTTCTGACTTGCTCCATATCATCCGTAAATGTAGCCATGCCCATCACTCCGATGATCTGAACATTCTCAAATTTTTCTTTGTAAGTCTTAAGAATATTCTCCGCTTCTTCTTTGTCCAAACCGAATTTGGTTTCTTCTTCGGCGATTTTAATTTGCAATAAGCAAGGAATTACTCTTTCGAATCGCTTCGCTTGTTTATTGATTTCCTTCAAAAGTCTTTCACTTTCGACACTGTGAATTAAGTGAACAAACTCTGCTATGTATTTTACTTTATTTCTTTGCAAATGACCGATCAAATGCCATTGAATATCTTTGGGAAGAACTTCTTGTTTTTCAATCAATTCTTGCACCCTATTTTCGCCAAACACTTTATGTCCGGCATTGTATAATTCTAAAATTTCTTCATTTGATCGGGTTTTTGATACTGCTATCAATTCTACATCTTCTGCTAAAGATGTTTTAATTTTATTTAAATTTTCTATTAAATTCATTCTTCAAATAATTCAAAAATAGTTAAACCACTCAATGGTTTAGGTTCTATATAAGTACTTTTAGGAGGCATTTTCAATCCCAAATCAGCGATTTTCTCTAAATCATCAGAAACTACGGGATACATAAAAAAGCCAGCTTTATACTTACCGCTATCGACTTTCTTTTGTAAATTCAGAACTCCATCGATATCACCTGTTCCTCTCAAAAATCCTAAACGATTATTATCTTTAGAATCTTGAATATCCAATATCGGTTTAGCTACCAATTCTTCGAACAAATAAGTATCCAACTCTGACATTCCTTCGACTGTCAAAGCTTCTTTTTTTACAAATAAACTGTAGAATTTACCGTCGATATACAATCCCATATGGTGTTTTTTCGAAGGAAAGAATGGTGTTTCCCCTCTTTCAGCCATAGAGAAAGTTTCTCCTATTTTCTCTAAAAATTCTTCGGTAGTGAGCCCATTTAAGTCTTTGATCAATCGGTTATAATCTTTAATGATCAAATCTTTGTCAGAAACCAGCATTGCCAACGTATAATTGATCGTATCATCATCAAAAGTATCATCTTTCAAAATTTCGTTCATTCGCTCGGTATAAATCATTGAGCTTTCCATTCGATGATGTCCATCGGCTATATAAAATGCTTCGTTTCTTTCGATTGAATCTTTGATTTGAATCATGTTCAATCGATTTTCAATTTGCCATAATTGATGTTCGTTTCCTTTTTTATCTTTGAACGAAATCAAAGGAAGTCTTTTCATTTCAACATCCATCAAAAGATCTACTCTTTGATTTTGTTTGTAAGTCAAAAGAACGGGTTCCGCATGAAAATGTACATCGAGTAGATAATCAGCAAATCGCTTCACTCGTTTTGTCAAAGTATTTTCGTGCGTTTTAATTTTTCCTTCTTTATATTCGTGTAAATTGACCAAACCGATGATTGCGCGAACGCTATTTTCATCGGGATCTATCACTTGATAAATATAGTATGAAGGTTTATCTCTTTCTGCTTGTGGACCGTTAGCGAAATCTAAGAAATTTTGTCTTACTCTTTCATGTCTTTCTTTACTGTCTATTCTTTCTGAAGTCCAGGTAGGTGCAATGATATGTAAAAAGGATTCTGGATTATTTTCCAATTCCTTTTCCAATTCTTCACGACTGTATTTATCAACACTTTTGGTTGCAAATCCACCCGCTATTTCCCTTCCAGGTCGGATTCCCTTAAACGGCTTAAATTCTGGCATTTTGAAATTTTTCTTATTAATTAATATTATAAAAAGCACTGATCTGTTCAGCTAATTCTAAACCGATTCTTTCTTGTGCTTCTCGTGTACTTCCACCCAAATGTGGTGAAAGTGATAAATTATCGTTCATCAATAATTTAATACTTGGTGTGGGTTCGGTTTCGAACACATCCAAAGCAGCTCCCAATAATTTTCCGTCTTCTATGGCTTCTAAAATAGAGATTTCATCGACCACTCCTCCTCTTGCAGTATTGATGATGACTGAACCATCTTTCATTTGACTGATTTCTTTTTCACCTATGATAGGTTTTTTCTGTGCGGGAACATGAAGCGTGATGATATCGCTATTTTTAAGCACTTCAGCCAAAGGTTGAGCAACTACTTTGAAATTCAAAGATTGTCCATCGAAAAAGTCAATGGGAACATCGATTTCTTTGGTTGTCGCACTATATCCAATGACGTTCATACCTGCGCCAATTGCACATTTCGCAACTTCTCTTCCGATTCTTCCTAAACCTATAATTCCTAAAGTTTTGCCTCTAATTTCTTGTGCATTGCCATAAGTTTTCTTCAATTCTTTGAATTTAGAGTCACCTTCCAATGGCATGGCTCGATTGGATTTATGTAAATTTCTATAGATAGAATAAATATGTGCCATGACCATTTCACCTACAGAAGCAGATGAAGATGCTGGCGTATTGATGACTTTAAGTCCTTTGGATTGAGCATATTCAACATCGATGTTATCCATGCCCACTCCTGCTCTACCTATAATTTTCAAATTGGTTTGGTCGATCAAGTCTTTTCTCACTTGAGTTGCACTCCTAACAATTAGGACTTCAATTTGATTGTTATTGATGAAATTTGCTAATTGATCTTGCGCAACAAAAGTTGTAAGAACTTCAAAACCATCTTTTTCTAATGCTGCTTTCCCGACGGCCGATATGCCATCATTTGCAAGTATTTTCATACTATAATTGTGTTTATTTACTTTTTAATTATCCTAATTTTTGTTCAAAATGCTTCATCACATCCACTAAAACTTGTACGCTTTCAATAGGCATAGCATTGTAAATACTCGCACGGTATCCACCCACATCTCTATGTCCATTTAAATTTACAATTCCAGCGTCTTTCCACATTTTGTCAAATGCTTCCTTCAAGCTTTCGTCTTCCAACACAAAGCAAACATTCATCTCTGAACGATCTTCTTTTTCTGCAGTTCCAATAAACATCGGATTTCTATCGATTTCATCATAAATCAATTTTGCTTTTGCTTGATTGATTTCAGAAATGGTAGGAATTCCACCTAATTTTTTCAACCATTTCAAATTCAAATACACACCATAAACTGCTAAAACTGGCCATGTATTGAATGCACTTCCTTTATCGATATGGGTTTGATAGTTCAAATAACTCGGGATATCCCTTCCTGTTTTACCCAAAACTTCTTTATTGATAATTACAGCTACACTTCCAGCTGGTCCCATGTTTTTCTGAGCTCCAGCATAAATCACATCGAATTTTGAAACATCGATCTTTTTACTTAAAATGTCCGAAGACATATCGCAGACCATAGGAACAGAACTCTCCGGAAAAGATTTCATCTGAGTTCCATAAATCGTGTTATTGGATGTGCAATGAAAATAATCAACATCTTCTGGCACTGTATAATCTTTCGGTATGTAGTTGAAATTTTTATCAGAAGATGAAGCAGGAATGACTACTTCTCCCAATCTTTTCGCTTCTTTAATTGCTTTCTTTGCCCAAACTCCAGTTTCTAAATAAGCTGCTTTTCCATTGTTGTTTTTCATCAAATTGAAAGGAACCATAGAAAATTGCAAAGAAGCACCTCCTTGAAGGAAAATTACTTCGTGTGTGTCTGGAATGCTCAACAACTCTTTGGTCAGAGCAATGGTCGTATCTAAAACTTCTTGAGCATCTGCCCTTCTATGGGAAATCTCCATAATTGAAGAGCCAGAATCATTAAAGTTCAAAACAGCTTTGGAAGTTCCTTCAAAAACTTCTTGAGGCAATATGCAGGGTCCTGCACTAAAGTTGTGTATTTTCATTAGCGATATAGCTTGTAATTATAAAAATTATATTTCAATGGTTTAATTAGCATTAATCGTGATGCATAAATGCTTGTTTTTTCAACAATCGCTCTACACTTTCCACATGATCCTCATCTGGAATACAACAGTCCACTGGACAAACAGCCGCACACTGAGGTTCTTCGTGAAAACCTTGACATTCCGTACATTTATCTGGAACTATATAATAAACTTCATCGCTGATTGGTTCTTGTGGCTCATCCGCATTAAAGCTCTGTCCGTCAATATTTACAATATCTCCACTTAAACTGGTACCGTCAGAATATTGCCAATCTACAGCCGGCTCATAAATTGCATTGTTAGGGCATTCTGGTTCGCAAGCTCCGCAATTGATACATTCGTCGGTTATAATAATAGCCATTTTATTTATTTTAAAATTTTAATTGTTTGATTTTTTATGTTGATCAGCAAATAGACAACTGAAGTGAGTAAATTAGACTTTGTAATGAAAGTATTTAGACCCATTCGCTCTAATGTTGTCATATTTACTAAATTTGTAAACAAAATTACTACATTTTTTTATACTTTATGTCGATAACAAAACGTATTTCCGCATTTTATGATTTAGGTCAGCTATTTTTATATGCTACGAACAGACAATTAAATAAACAAATTGATAATTCCAAATTTGAAGCTATAAAAGAAACTTTATTGGCTAAATTGGAATGGGCTGAAATTAAAAATCCATGGTTTACTCAGGACAATTTGCAGTTGTGCCTCGCTCAATGGGGTGAAACTTTGACTCGAGAGAATTTAGAAAATTGGTCCAAAGATTTAATTCCTCCAAAAAATCCAAAAAACATTGGAATCATTATGGCAGGAAATATTCCTTTGGTCGGATTTCACGATTTATTGTCCGTGCTAATTTCTGGTCACAATGCCTTGGTGAAAACTTCTTCCAAAGATGATGTGCTCGTCGAGTTTGTCATTGATTTTTTGAAAAATTCAAGTGAAGATTTAAACCAAGCCATTCAAAAAGTCGATCGACTCAAAAATCATGAAGCCGTCATTGCAACAGGAAGTAACAATACCGCTCGATATTTCGAATATTATTTCAAAGATATACCTCACATCATTCGTAAAAACAGAACATCAGTTGCTGTTTTAAAGGGCAATGAATCACCGGAGGATTTAAAGAATTTATCGAAAGATATTTTCCAATATTTCGGTTTAGGTTGCAGAAACGTTACTCATCTATATTTGCCTGAAGGATTCGATACAGATCTTTTGTTTGAAGCATTTTATGATTGGGGACATATCATCAATCACAACAAATACGCCAACAATTACGAATACAATCGCGCGATTTATCTGATGTCAGAAGAAAAGTTTTTGGACAATAATTTTGTGATTCTAAAAGAAGCTGAATCTCTGCACAGCCCTATTGGAGTAGTTTATTATTCCTATTATTCCGATTTGGAACAAGCAAAAAAATCGATTGAAGAGAACTTTGAAAACATTCAATGTGTGGTTGATAATGGCGAGTTTGGATTTGAGAATTCAGTTTCATTTGGAGAAACCCAACATCCGAGTTTAACTGATTATGCTGATGGAGTGGATGTTTTAGAATTTTTGAGCAAGTTATGATCCACTTAAACATTAATTTTACACTTAGAAATTTCAATCACTATTCGCTTTTACTATATTTGCAGCGAAATTTATCTAACTCCAATTTATTTATATGAAATACAAAAGAATCCTTCTGAAGTTAAGCGGTGAAGCTTTGATGGGAGATCAGCAATATGGAATCGACCAAAACCGTTTGAAAGAATATGCACAAGAAATAAAGGCAGCAGTAGATTTAGGTGTTGAAGTAGCTATAGTAATTGGAGCTGGAAATATATTTCGCGGAGTAGCTGGTGCAGCACAAGGAATGGACAGAGTTCAGGGAGATTATATGGGCATGTTGGCAACGGTTATCAATTCGATGGCATTGCAAGGTGCATTGGAACAAGAAGGAGTCTATACTCGCCTTCAATCGGCCATTCATATGGAAGAAGTAGCTGAGCCATATATCAAACGTCGTGCAACTCGTCATTTGGAAAAAGGAAGAGTTGTAATTTTTGGTGCTGGAACTGGAAATCCATATTTTACTACAGATACAGCAGCTACTTTGAGAGCGATTGAAATTGATGCAGATGTGATTTTGAAAGGAACTCGAGTGGATGGAATTTATACAGCTGATCCTGAAAAGGACAAATCAGCTACAAAATACGACAACTTGACTTTCAAAGAAGTTTATAGCAAAGGCCTGAACGTAATGGATATGACGGCTTTTACACTTAGCGATGAAAACAATTTGCCGATTATCGTTTTCGATATGAATACCAAAGGAAATTTGGTTAAATTGTTGAAAGGTGAGAATATCGGAACTATAGTTGAAAAATAAAATTTGAAAAATCAAATTGAATTTTTTAGTTTGAATTTATATCTTTGAATCAGAAATTAACAATACAATTAATACAGTCAAAATGGATGAATTAGATTTAATAATTGAGGATGCAAAAGAACAGATGCAAGGATCTTTGGATCATTTGGAGAAAGCGTTTTTGAAAATTAGAGCGGGGAAAGCATCGCCAGCAATGGTTTCAGCAGTTATGGTTGACTATTATGGCAGTTCCACTCCTCTGTCTCAAGTAGCAAACGTCAGTACTCCTGATGCCAAAACAATCACTGTTCAACCATGGGAGAAAAATTTAATTCCAGAAATAGAAAAAGCAATTATTAATGCTAATTTGGGCTTTGCCCCATCCAATAATGGTGATTTGATCATTATAAATATTCCTCCGCTAACTGAAGAGAGACGTATCGAATTGTCAAAAATCGCCAAAGCTGAAACTGAAAATGCTAAAGTAAGTATCAGAAATGCACGTAAAGATGCAAATAACTCTATCAAAAAAGTAAGCGATATCTCTGAAGATATCATCAAAGAATACGAAAATAAAATCCAAGAACTTACAGATGCTTTCGTAAAAAAAACTGATGAACTTTATGCTGTAAAAGATGGAGAAATCATGACGGTTTAAATTTAACTTCTATATAATTTATAAACCATCTCATCCTTAGACGAGATGGTTTTTTTATGCTTTTTATTCAATATTCAATAAATCGAGATCTTCTTGATCGAGCTTCAAATTCGGCGCATCTATCATCGATTGAATGTGAGAAGTTTTCGTAGCGCTCACTATAGGTGCTAAAACGGTTTTCTGATGCAACAGCCAAGCCAACGCTATAGCTGCCGAAGAAGTGGAATGTTTGTCCGTAACTTGATCCAATGCATCTAAAATTTTCAGTCCTCTATCGTTCAAATATTTTTCTACATCTTTTCCTCTTTGACTTTGTTGCAAATCCTCGACTGTTCTATATTTTCCAGTCAAAAATCCACTCGCCAAGGAATAATAAGGCAAAACACTTAATTCATGTTCGATGGCTATTTTTTGATATTCAGTTTCAAATTGATTGCGTTCATATAAATTATAATGCGGTTGAAGCGATTGATATTTTGGGAATTCCTTATTTGATGAAAGTTCCAAAGATTCTAACAAACGTTCAGCTGAAATATTCGAAACACCTATATAGCGTACTTTTCCTTGTTTGATCAACGTTTGAAAACTTTCCAAAACTTCTTCTATCGGAGTTTCTTTATCATCATAATGCAGTTGATACAAGTCGATATAATCCGTTTTTAATCTTCGGAGCGATTGCTCCACTTCAGAGAAAATATGTTCACGCGAATTGATCGGTCGAGGTCGCCCTACTCCTCTTCCACCTACTTTCGTAGCAATAATAACTTCGTGTCTTTTTTTTCTATTTTGCATCCATTGACCGATGATTTCTTCGGATTCACCCCCATGATTTCCATTGACCCAATGTGAATAATTGTTGGAAGTATCTATGAAATTAAATCCGTAACCAATGAATTGATCTAAAATTTCAAAAGAAGTTTTTTTATCAATGGTCCATCCGAAAACATTTCCACCAAAACATATTGGATAAACCTCCAAATCAGACTTACCTATTTTTCTTAATTCCATATTCAGTTGTATAAAAACTCAATATAGTAAATTAATAGAAAACCGATAAAAAAGCCCCTCTTATTTAGAGAAGGGCTCCTTTATCGGTTTAGGTTAAGTTAAGTTGGTTTAGTTGGTTAAATTTTATAGTTTTTACTCTATAAAACACTACATCGCAAAATTATGCGATTTAATTCATCATAAAAATAGGAAAAATCCCCTTTTTATTTAAAAAACAAGCAGTCTTTTTTTTAAAAACTGCTTATTGGTTCAGAGGGAGTTTGGTCTTAAAAATCTTATTACAAAGTAAGAGCTTAATTACCTTGCAAACAATGGGGTTTTCCTCCTTTATTTTCAGGATTTTCCCCTTTTCCATTCGATTACTTCTAAATTTTCAATTTTGGATCGATTGATTTCAAACCTTAACATCGTTCTTACTTGATGAAATCCATGTTGACCCACAGCTCCTGGATTCATATGCAACAAATTCAAACGCTTATCGGGCATCACTTTCAAAATATGAGAATGTCCACAAATAAATAAATTGGGAGGATTTTTATAAATTTCATCTTTGATTTGAGGGCTGTATTTTCCTGGATATCCACCAATATGCGTGATCCAAACATCAATTCCATCGATGATGAAACGATTGTTCAAAGGAAATTCCCTTCTGATATCAGTTCCATCTATATTGCCATATACCGCTCTTAATTTCGATACTTTCGACAATTCATCCATCACCTTTAAATCGCCTATATCTCCTGCATGCCAGACTTCATCAGCTTCTGCAGCATATTTCAGAATTTTCTCATCTATATAAGAATGCGTGTCCGAAAGCAATAGAATTTTCATATTTGTTCAAATTAAAATTAACTTTGTACTACAAAACTAAATTTAAATGGGAAAAATACTTATTGCTATAGGTATAATTATTTTAATTTTAGGATTATTGATTCAATTCACGAACTTTAATCTCAATTGGTTTGGAAATTTACCGGGCGATATCAAAGTTGAGAAACCAGGATTTTCACTTTATATTCCTATAGTTTCTATGTTGATCGTTTCCGTTTTATTTTCTGTGATTTTATGGCTAATCAACAAATTTAATTCATAAAACAACTCTGAACTTAAATCAACTGACTTCAAAATCATTCTTAAATGATTAACTTTGCAGTCAAAATTTCAACTTTTGCGATATTTTATTAAGTTATCTTATTTCGGTAAAGCTTATTTCGGTTGGCAAATTCAACCCAAACAAATCACCGTACAAGAAGTTTTAGAAGATAAATTATCGACCCTACTCAGACAACCTATCAAAATCTTTGGTGCAGGTAGAACCGACACAGGCGTGCACGCTCTGAATATGTATGCACATTTCGATTTTAATGAAAATCTAAACGAAGATTTGATTTATCGATTGAATGCTTTTCTTCCAAAAGATATAGTAATCAATGAGTTGATAGCAGTTACCGATGAAGCACATGCAAGATTTGATGCGCTTGAACGAACTTATCATTATTTCATTCAAATGGGTAAAAATCCATTCAATTTTGAAACCACTTGGCAGATGAAAAATGAGTTAAACATAGATGCAATGAATCTTGCAGCTGAACTACTTTTGGGAAAAAAGGATTTTAGCAGTTTTGCCAAATTGCATACTGATGTAAAAACTCATATATGTGATGTGAAATATGCAAAATGGAAAAAAAATGGTGAAATACTTCAATTCACAATTACGGCCGATCGTTTTCTCAGAAATATGGTCAGAGCAATCGTTGGAACTTTGGTTGAAGTCGGAAAAGGGAAATTGAATTTAGAAGAATTTAAACAAATAATTGAACAAAAAGACCGTAGCTTTGCAGCTGGATCTGCTCCTGCTCAAGGTTTATTTTTAGCAGAGGTAAAATATCCAAAATCAATATTTTTAAATGAGTGAATCAAGTAAGTTTGATTATAGTGGATTAAAACGCGTTGTAAAAGTTGGAATGAATTACCGTTTGCTCTTCATTACGGTAGTGATTGTTGCAATTGTTGGCGCTTTTGTGTCTACTTTCAGGCCTTATTTGATGAAAGATGCCATCGATCTTTATATCTTAAATAAAGATTTGAATGGATTGTTCAATTTCATTCTCATCATTTGTGGTGTTTTAATTTTAGAAGTCTTTTTGAACTTTTCTTTGATTTATTTGGCCAACAAAATAGCACAGAAAGTCATCAGATATTTAAGAGTTAAATTATTTAACCATATCATCAAATTCAGGTTAAGTTACTTCGACAGAACGCCCAACGGAATTATAGTTACTCGATCCGTTTCAGACATAGAAACCATTGCTGAGATTTTCAACAACGGAATTCTAACTTTGATGGTAGATATGTTGCGAATCATCCTGATTATCAGCATGATGTATTATATGAACTGGATGGTCGCATCGATTATCATCTTCATTTTGCCATTGATGATCATCATCACCAATCAATTCCAAAAAGTTCTGAAAAGGGTTTATCAGGCCGAAAGAAATTTAACTGCCAAACTCAATTCCTTTGTACAAGAAAGATTGACCGGTATGACCATCGTCCAACTTTTCAATCGAGAGCAGAAGGAATACGAAAAATTTAGAGTGATCAACAAAGAGTTGAGAAATGCATTTTTGAAAACCAATGTTTACTTTGCTTTGCTTTTCCCTATAGTCGATATAGTTTCTTCGTTGGCGATAGGATTATTGCTTTGGTTTGGAGGTTTGAGAACAGCTTTGCATGGAGATTTATCGGTCGGAGAAGTGATTGTATTTATTTCATATATCAATTTATTGACTCAGCCCATGCGTCAAATCGCTGATCGTTTCAATTCGATTCAACGTGGATTGATCGGTGCAGATCGAGTGTTTAAAATTTTGGATGAAGATCAAAGTTTACCTGACGATGGAAAAGATGAGATCAAAGAAGTAAAAGGTGAAATTGAATTTGATGATGTTCGATTTTCTTATGTAGAAGGAAGTGAAGTTTTGAAAGGAGTTTCATTTCATGCCAAACCAGGTGAAACCATTGCAATTGTCGGAGCAACAGGTGCTGGAAAATCGACTATTATCAACTTACTCAGCAGATTTTACGACATAGATTCGGGCGATATAAAGATCGACGGAAAAAGTATTTATTCTTTGAAAATGACCAATCTGAGAAGTCATATAGCAGTTGTTTTACAAGATGTGTTTTTGTTCAATACGAATATATATGACAATATTATTTTGGGCAACAAGGACATTGGTTTGGATGAAGTAAAACGTGCTGCCAAGGAAATTGGTATTCATGATTTTATCGAGAGTTTACCGAATGGATATTTCTCTGAAGTCAACGAACGCGGAGGAAGTTTATCGGTTGGACAAAGACAATTGATTTCTTTTTTGAGAGCTTATGTTTACAATCCGGCAATATTGGTTTTGGACGAAGCCACTTCATCTATTGATACCGAATCCGAAAATTTAATTCAGAAAGCCACTGAAAAATTGACCCAAGGAAGAAGCTCTATCATCATTGCTCATAGGCTTTCGACCATTCAACAAGCCGATCAGATTTTGGTGATGGAAAATGGGAAAATTGTTGAAAGAGGAACCCATCAAGAATTATTGGATCAAAAAGGCTATTATCAGAAACTGTTTGAGGTTCAGTTCCAAACAAATGAAATTTAAAATTAATTTATTTTTAAATTTTACTTAAGTTTGGAGTAAATTTTCAAATTATGAAAAAAATATTATTAATAATCACTGCTTTAGGCTTAATTGCATTCACTTCTTGTAAAAATCAAGAAGAAGGAGTTTCAGATGTAACTGAAGGAATCGATAGCATAGCGAACGATGCTGAAGAACTCGAGGATTATGAGCAAGTTCAAATCGATGCTTCCAAAGTAGCATCAGACATTCCTCAGTTTAGCGATGTAGAAATTCAAAAATTTGCTGAAGAATATTCCGCTTATTTCAATGAATTGATGCAAGCTGGAGATGATACTGAGAAACTTCACGAACTGTTGGGAGAAGGCGTAGAATGGTCAAAAAGAGTTAGCCAAATCACTCAAAAGATGAATGAAGAAGATTTGGACAAATGGAGTCGATGGTCAGCACAATTGGAAACTGTTGCGAATCAGTAAATCAAATGAATAAAACTTATACAGATCACTTCGTTACAATTAACGAAGTGATTTTTTTATTGTGACTTTTCTGATGAATTGAATGATGGAGTCAAATATATCAACATAAATTACTCATTTGTCGAATCATAAATTTTCTGTCTTGTACTCATACTACCCGATTCTTTATAGACGAATTTCAAAAAACATACATGACTTTCCAACGGAAACTCAGAAGTCAATAAATTATAAATTTTCTGTTCAGACTCTTCAAAGTTATCATAATCACTGCGATTGCTGAAATAAAGAATACCCGCAACGTATTTTCTATTGTCATTTTCAATTTGTTCATAAAACTTAAAATCAGCTTCTTTTATTAAACCTTCAAGTTGAGTCTCAAACAACTCATTGATTTGTTCACTTTTATTCAGATCATAGGTCTGTTCAATATAATTGATTGGGTTTGGTTTAAATAATAGAAATGGAGATGAAATGAGAAAAGAAAAACCAATGGCAATCAAAAGTGTGGTTATGAATTTGGTTAAATTAATTTTAGTTTTCTCAGGATTGTCAACATAGTCTATTCTGGTAGCAGCTATAAAATCGCCAAGTCGCCTTTTCGGATTTATCAGAACAAAGATTATTTCAATTGGCCAGATTGGAATGGTCAGATTTCTAATGAAGCATTTCAATGGACTTGCGGCTTGTCCAGTTTTGATGTCAATGACTTGCATTTTTAGCATTCTCTTGGCTGGACTTCTCCCATTGAAAATATCTTTATTAAAATAAACTGCAAATCCTAAAATAAATAGAAAAAACAGAATTCCAATTCCTGAAGAATATGGCTCGTGGTCAAGATTAAATGCATCAAAAAAACTTACCACAAATCCAGGCAATACGATAATCACCATTAGGATTGTCATCACAAAATGATCAATAAACATCGAAACCAACCTAAGACCAATGGTAACTTTATCTTTTGTCTCCGTCATGTTCTCCGTGCTTTATATAAAATAAAGACGAATTTAACATTTAATGTTAAATAAAAGTAAAACAAGTCGTTTAAGTCGGAAAAACTCTTATTTACAGTTCAGGTTATATACTTGTGACTTTATTTAGCTTGAAACTACTTTTAACCCAAGGATTGAGCCAATTAAAGTTGATATAAAGAGCAATCGTAATAAAGTTATAGGTTTTTTAAAAACAACTATTCCGACTAAAACAGTTCCAACAAGTGAATTGTTGAAAGCACTTTTCAAAGTTCCAAGCTGTTCCTCATTAATTCTCTGCTCGTTCTTTACCTCGTTTAAAATTGAAAGAATTTTTTAGGATTTTCGAGTTTAATTGATTTTAAAGTTATCGGCATCCAAGAATAAGTAAAACTTATTCCAATGATTAAATTCTTTAAAATTATGGTTTCCAAGTTTTGAAAATAATTTAAAAAGTGAGGATAAGCGAGAAGATAATTTTCTTTAGTCGAGTCGAAATTATCTGCAATTTTTGTCAATTGGTCAATAATTTCTTGGTTAGTTTTTCGGATAATTTCATTTCGTGCACTCTGTTTAGAAAGCATATCAGCTAACGTTTTGGTGGCTTGACGCAGGGTGGATTTAACCGACAAATGTTAGATACGAAGACAATACTTTTTACTTACCGAAAATGTTCAATCGAAGCACTTTAACCGCCTTGCGTTCAAACCGCCTGTTACCAGAAGTATGGGTATTCAGAAAAATATCGTTATCTTTGAACTTCGCATGGGGTGCTTTTCATTCGTTGATGAATTGCTGAGAATAAACCCATAATATCTGATTTGGATAATGCCAACGAAGAAATGCAAAAGATGACTTACCTACATATCTATAACTGTATAAGCTTTAATAATAAGGCTGATTTTTTGTTTGGCAATATCCTAAACAAAAAATTAATCTTATGAGTGATAAGCAAAACAAAGCAGAATTAACATCTCAAAAAAACGATTTACTATCTCTCGGACAAACGAACTGGCAAGGGAGGAAAGAATGGTTCTTTAATAGAGAATATACTGAGACCTATGAAGAGTATTATGAAGGACCATATAAACGTCAGGAAGTTCATCAAAAAGATGTACTGACCCAACTCATTAAAAAAGATGAACGTGTAAAAACCTTATTGGAATTTGGATGTGGAACTACCCGTTTTACACGTTGGTGGCAAGAGATAGGAATTGAAGCAAGCGGTGGCGACATTTCACCGTTTATGTTGTCCCAAGCTCTTTTCAGATTCGATGGTGACTTAGTAATGGCAGATTCTCATTATCTTCCATTTAAAGACAATACTTTTGACGCTTTAGCTTTTATTACAACCTTCGAGTATTATAAAGACCCGGTTCAAGTATTAAGAGAAGCGGGACGTGTGGCTAAACACGGTATTATCATGGGAATGATGAATAGAAATACACCCAAACTGATAAGAAGAAGAACGCAACAGGCTTTTGGAAGAAATAATTTTTATGTAACTGCTAAATTCTACACTCCAAAAAGTCTAGAAAAACTAATTCACGAGGCATTTGAAGGAAGAAAATACACCATTGAATGGAAAGCAACGGGATTACCCAAATGGTTTCCTGTACAGCAGTGGAATTATCCAATTGGAGACTTTTTCGGTTTATATATTCAGTTTAACGATTAAATTATGTCAGAAAAACTGGGTAAAATAGAGCGAAGTGACTTAGAGCGGATTTTCACTCACAAAACGGGTGCGATTTCTTCAAAAATCATTCAAGGACCTCAGTTTGGAGTTGATATCGCTATTGTGAAAATCGGAGACAATAAAGGATTAATCACAGCCAGTGATCCAACAAGTTTAATTCCTTCAATAGGATTAAAAGAATCTGCATGGCTATCGGTGATTTTGACCGCAAATGATATTGCAACGAGTGGTTTTTTACCGCAATACTCCCAATTTATGCTTCACTTGCCAAGTAATATCTCAACTGCAGAATTAGAAGAGTATTGGGGACATATTCATGATTTTTGCATTGAAATCGGAGTCGCTATTACAGGTGGACATACTGGGTTTGGAGATATTGGACAAAGTACGATTTCTGGAGGTGTAACGATGTTTACAATAGCAGAATTATCACAGATAAAATCTACCGCTTTGGTTGAACCTGATTTAGATATAATTGTAACTAAATCCACAGCCTTATCGAGTGGTGCCATATTAGCGAAAAGCTTTCCGAACTACACTTCAAAACATTTAGGAAAGGATGTACAAAGAGAATTAAGCGACACTTTTTATCAATTAAGTATCCTTCCCGAAGTCGAAGCGATTCGTACTAATTCTTCAGTGTTTAATGGAATTGTGGCACTTCACGACATCACCGAAGGCGGAGTTTTGGGTGCAGTTTATGAACTATGTGAAGCAGGTGGAATTGGGGTTGTAGTTGATCAAGATCAAATTCCTTTAGGAAAACATCAAGAAGCAATTTGTGAATTATTCTCTATAGATCCGTACAGGTGTACTAGCGCAGGAAGTCTTTTAATTGCTTGTAAAAAAGAAGTGACAAAGGAGGTTATAAAAACTTTAAAAACTGAAGGAATTAATGCGAGTAAAATAGGGGAAACCGTAGCAAATAAAGAGGAAAGAATTATAATAAATCAAGGTGAAAAAAAAGAGTTCCTTTATGTGGATAAAGACCCTTATTGGGAAGCGTTTTTTAAAGCGATAGCAGATAATTTAAATTAAGATGAAAAAAGCAATTTTAAAAGGAGTTTATATTGTTGTTGACCCCTTAATGGATGAAAATAAAATTATACAGCAATTAGAAAAAATAAAAAATGAGAAGATCTCTGCTGTTCAAATTTGGAACAATCCGAAGGTGGAAAATATTAAGAACTCTTTAATTGATAATATCATTAGAGTTTTCCAAAATACGCCTACTCCAATTTTGATAAATGATCAATGGAAGTTACTCGAAAATCATGATTTAGACGGTGTTCATTTTGAGAAATTACCAGAGGATTGGGAGAGAATACGAGAAGAAATCTCTAAACCATTTATTAAAGGATTAACCTTACAAAATGATTTGACGAGCGTTCCATTATTTAATGAATTGAAATTTGATTATTTATCATTTTGTTCACTTTTTCCTTCATCAACAGCTGATCAATGCGAGATTGTATCTCAAGACACGGTTGAAAAATGCAGAAAATTAACCTCTAAACCGATTTTTTTAGCAGGTGGTATCAATTTGGAGAATATTCAGTCGATTCAGCACCTTCCAGCAGACGGAATTGCGGTGGTCTCATCAATTATGAATGCAGAAAATCCATTAGAAAAACTAAAAGAATACAATAACATATTAAAAGTTTAAAATATGAATTATAATACAATAAAAGAAAAACTTTGCTGTCCTTTTGATAAGTCAGATGTAGACTTACAAGTGATAACAGTTAACGATGAAACAAAAGAAGTAATAGAAGGAATTTTAACCTGTGAAGAATGCAGGAGAGTTTACCCTATTATCAGTGGAATACCAATCATGGTCCCGGATGAATTTAGAGAGAAAAAACTTGAACAACCTCTTTTTGAGAAGTGGAAAGGCTTTATTGATGGAAAGATGGTAGAGAATTTTAAGCTTATAGATTAAATAAGTTTGTTTTGATATTTCTGGTAACGTTTTGGGTATTGCCGAAGGCGGGGATTTTTAGCACAAAAGTTCAATCGAAGAACGAATGTTGAACCCTGCACAAATGCCCAATCGAAGCCGTTCAGCCCCGCTTTTGGCAATACCTTGTTGGTGGCTGGACTTTTTATATTTCTATTATTTGATGTCTAAATTGGTTGTCTTTTCCCTCTATTGTTAAAATGATTTTTTTAGAATTCGGAATTTGAGTTAACCGAATAATATTTTCATTTTTATACTTTTTATATTTTATTTTTTTAGAATCAATATTAGAATTGAAAATGTCAAATTCATCTCTACTCTCTGTAAAGTAAGAATCTTTTATATTAAATATTCCTAATCCTTTTTCTTTGCTTGCAATAATAATATTGTCTTCTATAATTAGAATATCATTAAAAGTGTGATAGTTTTTGTCGTTTTGGTTGGTGGAAATAGCGAAGCTTTTGGACAACTCTAAACCTTTATATATTGTGATATGTTCTGTAGAACCAACATATCCACTAAATGTTCCTGATAAAAGTCCGAGATATTTAGAGTTTAATTTTCCTTTATAAATGCTTTCGTAAGCTCCGTTTGATTTTAGTTCTTTAAAGTGAGAAAAAGATAGTTTTTCATTAGAGTTTAAGTTATAAAATAAAATATATTTAGGCATAACAATATTGTCTATTGCGATAAGTAAAGAGTCATTTACCAATAAATCATCAATAGCTTTTCTAGGAATTAAAACCTGTGTTGGGATTTCAAGTGAAAACCACTTTTTATCTTTAATATTATACTGAACCAACATTTCCTCCTCTAATTCTCCACCTATAAAAATATTATTTTTATTTAGAATTACTGTTTTAGGTTTTATTTTAAATGGAATTGTTAACTGGGTTTCATTTTCACTTTTAATATCAAAAATTGATAGATTGTTTTTTGCGGAATCAACTATTACCACGAATTGATGATTATCAGTTGCGTAAATAGATTTTTTAGAAATGTCAAATTTTTGAATTTCAATAATTTTTTCTTTTTCAAACCTATTTAAAGTGATGTTTTTATTGTTTTTCAACAGCAAAAATAAATCATGTTTTTCCGACATTTTATCGATATTTGATTGTTCGTAAGAACTGAAAGTAATTAAAGACAAAAATATAAGTAAGATTCCTTTCATTTTAGATTCTGTTTTTTCGACAGTCTTACCACCAACGTCTGACTCGATTGGCGTTCGGGCGGGAATTTTCAACCGAAAATTCCGAGCGAGCGACAAAGCTCAAATTTACGAAAAAATGTCGAACGTGAGCGTTCGACCCGCGTGACGCAAAACTGGCTGTTATCTGCAGTTATTACTTAATTTTAAATGATTTGAAACTTATAGGTTTGTCATAATTTTCATTTTCAAAAGTAAACTTCGCAATTCTTTTAGGTTTTATGGTTGAGTTACTTACTTTTTCAATTCTAAATAAATCGTAAAATATCGTGTCTTTTAATTGGGCGTTTCTTCCGTGAAAAGTTTTACTTAAAAAATAGTTTTTGCCATTAATTTCATAAATATCCATATCGTCTCCAGTTCTAAATCGTCCAAAAGGTTGAATGTTCTTTGTTTTTAAATCATAAATTATCTGATAATAAACTGAGCAACCCAAGCCAGTGCACATATCAAAATTTAAAAGTAATAATACTTTATCCAAATTTTTGTAATATTTAATTTGAGATATTTGATTTGAATAGCTTAATGAATCTTTTCCATTCCAAACGTCATTTAGAGTTTGCAATTTTTTGACTTCAAATTTGTTATCATTTATTGCAATTTTGAACTTTTCATTATTATCAAAAGTTTCGATTTTTAAGTTCTTATCAAAATATGATAGCGAGTCTAAACTTGAAGTAAACGTTGGTTGTAATTTATGTTTGTTTAGTACTGAATTGAATAAAGAAATTCTATCATTAATTGATATGGAATCATTCTTAATAGTTGAATTTTCCTTGATTTTCTTTTCAGAACAAGAAAGTGCTAAAACGCTGAAAATTAAAATATAAAGTTGTTTCATAATTCTGACTAACGTTTATATTA
>DEQC01000081.1:0-3066 GCA_002359055.1 Flavobacteriales bacterium UBA3376
GTAGGTCGCCGCCAGTCTTTATAAAATCCTCTATCTTAATTGATAGAGGATTTTTTTTTGCTTTTTATTGAAACAACTTATTCAATATTCTTCATAAGATGAATGGATTTATAGTGTCATGCACATATTACTATACCTATAAATTTAAATTATCGTAAATTCGAAAACTAATTTTATAATAAATGTTTCATTTTGATTTGTCTGCCCTTGAACCTCAAAACTTGGCTGTTAAACTTTCTCCTTCAGCCGAAAGTTTGATGCTAAAATCCGCTCATCCGTGGGTGTTTTCGAATAGTATACAGAAAATTAATAAAGAAGGTAAAGCAGGGGATATAGCGATTCTATTTCGCCAAAATAACAATAAAGTTTTTGGTGTGGGATTATATGATCCACATTCTCCCATCCGTATCAAAATGCTTCATTATTATAGCGGACAGAAAATTGACCAAAACTTTTTTAAAACAAAAATTGAAGAGGCTTATGAAATAAGAAAACCTTTGTTGAATGAGAAGACCAATAGTTATAGATTGATTTATGGTGAGAATGATGGTTTTCCAGGTTTTATAGCCGATGTTTATGATACAATTATGGTTGTGAAACTTTATTCATCGATTTGGTTTCCTTATTTGCATCCTATCATTGAAGAATTGATACAGGTATCTAATTGCAAAGCTATAGTTTTACGTTTGAGTCGAAACCTACAAAATCAAGAAACTTTTGGATTGAAAGATGGACAGGTTTTGTATGGCAATTTAGACAATGAAATCGTTGAATTTTTCGAATTTGGAATTAAATTTTCAGCACATGTCATTCACGGACATAAAACCGGATATTTTTTAGATCATAGACACAATCGTAAAAAGGTTGGTGAACTGTCTAAAGGAAAATCTGTATTAGATGTTTTTTCGTATGCAGGTGGTTTTTCAGTTCATGCATTGGTCGGTGGTGCAACTCAAGTTTATAGTGTGGATATTAGTAAGCAAGCTTTGGAAATGGCAAAGTACAATGCTTCATTGAACGAATTTTCGGGTGAGCATTTGACTTTGGCAGGTGATGCATTTGAAATTTTGAGAGAATTGATCGAAGAAGGAAAAACTTTTGATTTGGTGGTAATTGATCCTCCTTCGTTTGCTAAGAGCAATAAAGAAGAAAGTTTAGCCAAAAGAAAATATGAAGAATTGGCAGAATTGGGTGTACAATTGGTTGCAAACAACGGAACTTTGGTTCTTGCTTCCTGTTCTTCAAGAGTTTCTTCTGAGGATTTTTTCATTATCAACGAAATGGTTTTGGAGAACTCACAAAGAAATTATAGAGTTCTAAACAAAACTTATCACGACATTGATCATCCTGTTAATTTTAAAGAAGGAGCTTATCTGAAATGTGGATATTATCAATTCAAAGATTAATTGGAACTCTACCTTCTTTTTCTTTTTTGTAAATTTAAAACAGTACCAACTTCAGGTTGCTCACCAGCGCTTAGGTTATTTAATCTTGTCAATCGATTCAATCGCATTGCTGTTTTCTGTGCAATTAAATAAATATTATCACCTTCTTTTACTGTATAATTTTCTTGAGCGCCTTTGTTTTTCTTTTTGTCGAAGAATAAATATTGCCCTGGAGTCAATGTGCCATTCGTTGGTAATTCATTGTAATTGGCAAGTTTCTTTGGATTGAAATCATAAAGTTTAGCAATGCTTTCAAGCGTTTCTCCTTCGTAAACAACTATATACTGAATTCCAGCTTCGTGTTCTTTGATACGTAAAAACGGATTTTCAACTCTTTTTTCGACTTCAATTTTTCTTGGTTTTTGTTCAGTATTTTGTTGAGCATTCAATAATTCTTCAAGTTGTTTAACTTGTTCAGCTTTAGCCATCAAATCTTTTGATTCTAAATCTTCTACGCTTGAAAGTGCTATGATATTTGATGGACCGTACAATTCAGTCAACTTCATTTCGACTTGCTCGGGTGTTAGTTTATCGAATTCATGCAATTTGTATTTTTCAATATTTGCAATCAAAATGTTGCCATATCTCGGATTGGTAGCATAACCCGCTTTTCTCAATCCATGCGCCCAAGCTTTATAATCTTGCATATCTAATGTGAAAAGTGCTTTATAATAAGGTCTTTCGGCCAAAAATTTCGAATGATCTCTGTAACTTTCTTGAACATTTTCGTATTTTCTAAAACATTCGTTGGGTAAATCATCATGATGAGTGATGGTTGGACCGCTCCATTCTTTTTCACTTTTGCATTTGATTCCGAAATGGTTATTGGCGATTTCAGCCAATCTACTTTGTCCGCCACCTGTTTCAAGTATTCCTTGGGACAATTTGATACTCGCTGGAATTTTGTATTTGTGCATTTCCTCAACCGCTAATTTCGCATGTGCGCGTATATAGTCAATGTGAACAGATTCTTGAGCGATGCTAAAAGCAAAAATTAATATAGCCAAAGTTGTCAAATGAAGTTTTTTCATTCTATTGTACTTTTGTTTTTCTTTTTAAGTAATTGATTGAAACCATGAATTCCTTGTAAACCACCGGTGTGAACAGCTAAAATCTTTTGACCATTTTCAAATTGATTCGATTCTATCATTTGAAATAAACCAAAAATCATTTTCCCTGTATATATAGGATCCAAAGTTACATTATATTGTCGTTTAAAGTTGTTAATAAATTCTATAAGTTCATCAGAAAATTTAGCATAACCTCCAAAATGATAATCTTGTATCAACTGAAAATTTTGTTTATCGCTAAATTTTTTAATTTCATCATTTAAAAAATCAGCATTCTTAAGTGCAGGAAATCCTAAAACTTTTTGATGATCTTTTGAAGATCGAACGATTCCGCTCATCGTTCCAGCTGTTCCAACAGAAGTACAAATAAAATCAAACGCATCGGTGGATTCGTATAAAATTTCTTCGCATCCTTTAACGGCGAGTTCGTTGCTTCCACCTTCTGGAATTATAAACACATCTCCAAATTCACTTTTTAAATCACGGATGAAATCTTTATCATTTTTGTTTCTATAAGTTGTTCTATCGATGAATTTAAATTTCATTCCACA
>DEQC01000081.1:3127-13229 GCA_002359055.1 Flavobacteriales bacterium UBA3376
ACCAATTGTTTGAAAACCAAACTCTTTTCCTGCTGCTGCAGTCGCTACAATATGGTTTGAATATGCACCACCAAAAGTCAGGAGTGCTTGAAATTTTCCTTCTTTGAATGTTTGAATGTTGTACTTTAACTTTCGAAATTTATTGCCAGAAATTGTTGAATGCAGTTCATCTTCACGAAGTAAATGCAGTTCAACTCCATTATGATTTAGGATTTTTTGAATGCGTGAATGTTTGTTTGGAAATTCTTTCATAGATAATTTAGGAAAGCCCAAAACTTTCGCTGTTTTAAATAATCAGTGTTATTCTCATTTCTATAAGCTTCTTTTTCAAAACTTATATTGTAATAAGCTTTCATCATATTTTTTTGAATGATGTAATGAATCAAAAATTCGATGAAATACCATAAAAAGAAGAAAATCCATAACAGTTCTTTTTGTTGGTTTAAATGAATTTTCTCGTGATTGATAAAAGTTTGGTCGTTGCGTAATTTTTTATTTTTCATAAAAATAAATGGAAAAATCGCTAAACCTCTAAATCGCTTGGTAAACAACCATGGTAATTCGACAAAAATCATTTTACAAATTTAAAGATTTAAACGTTTTTTGAGAAAATTAAAGTTTCAATTGGTTCTGTTGAGCAAATTTTCTTTGTTCATTTAGAAATTCATCTTCAACTGATTGAAATTGATCCAAATTCCATCGAAACCGATCGAATTTCTCTTGAGAAATTTTTTTCATCCTTTCTTTATTGCTAAAAAAATACAACAAACTATCGATTTCATCAGTGGTTGAGAAAAAACTCGATACGAAGGAATAATATTTTACTGCAGCAAATTTAAAGGAAGTATTTCCATTGAAATCCGTAAGTGTTTGAGTGGCTTCCAAACCTTTTTCAGCATTTTCAATCATTGCTTTGCGTTGTTGAACAATTTGATCATAGCTAACATTTTCAGAAAATATTTTGTTTAAATTTTCAGATATATCGATTTGTGATTTCACCAAAGTATCGTTGTAATGCATAGCAGATTCGCCACACGAAATAAGAGTTAATGAAACGAAAACAGAAAAAACTAAATATTTCATATACAATCAGCTTTATTCAAATATAGTAATTTTCAATTGACTTAAAATCCTTAAATTATGTATGTTTACAAGAAATTCATTAAAAAATTATGAAAAAAATTGTTGTTCTGACAGGAGCAGGAATCAGTGCAGAAAGTGGGATTTCAACTTTTAGAGATGCCAATGGTTTATGGGAAAATCATGACATCATGGAAGTAGCTTCAATCGATGGTTGGCACAAAAATCCTTCTTTGGTTTTGGAGTTTTATAATCAAAGAAGAAGACAACTAAAAGAAGTTTCACCAAATGCAGCTCACCATTTTCTGAAATATTTAGAAGTGGATTTTGAAGTAGTGGTAGTGACGCAAAATGTCGATGATCTACATGAGAAAGCTGGAAATAAAAATATCATTCATCTGCATGGTGAATTGTTGAAAGCAAGAAGTGAAAACAATGAAGAATTGATTTATGATTGGCATGAAGACATCAATTTGGGCGATTTAGCAGATGATGGTTCACAATTACGTCCGCATATCGTTTGGTTTGGTGAAATGGTTCCTTTGTTAGAAAATGCAGCAAAAGAAGTTGAATCAGCAGATATTTTGTTGATCATCGGAACTTCTTTACAGGTCTATCCTGCAGCTTCATTGATGCATTATTTAAAAGATGATCGACCTATTTATTTGATCGATCCAAATGAAATGAATTTAGGATTTAATTTGCCGAATTTAATTCATATACAAAAGAAAGCAACTGAAGGTGTAAAAGAATTGGATGAAATTTTGAATCAATTTAGACAATAAGATCTATGCTTTGACTAACTTTGTTAGGAATGACAATAGTAAATGAATGACAAAAAATACAGATAAAATATTTAATTTTCAGAATACCTACATTGATTTAAATTCTCATTTTTTTCAAAAACTCGATTTATTGCCTGCGCCCAAGCCTGAAATGGTTTTGTTGAATGAAGATTTGGCCAAGGAATTAGGAATTAATTTAAATTCATCAAATCATTTGCTTCAAGTTTTAAGTGGAAGTGAGTTGGATTTGAATTCTGAGCCTATTGCTCAAGCATATGCTGGACATCAGTTTGGATATTTCACCATGTTGGGCGATGGTAGGACTGCTTTGTTGGGAGAACATTTGGAAGCGAAAAATCAAAGATTTGACATTCAACTGAAAGGAAGTGGAAGAACGGCTTTTTCGAGAAGAGGCGATGGTAAAGCGACTCTGAAAGCCATGTTGAGGGAATATCTTATGAGTGAAACCATGCATCATTTGGGTGTTCCAACTTCGCGTAGTTTAGCTGTTGTAAAAACTGGAGAAACCGTTTATAGAGAACGATCAGAAGAAGGAGCGATTTTGACTCGAGTGATGAGTAGTCATTTGCGTGTTGGAACTTTTGAATTTGCGCGTTATTATCTTCATGATGAATTAGAAAATTTATTGAATTACACCATTCGAAGACATTATCCGAGATTAGAAGAAGCAGAAAATAAGGCTTTGGCATTGTTGGAAAAAGTAATGGAGGTTCAGATTGATTTGGTTTTGAATTGGGAGCGAATCGGTTTTATTCATGGAGTGATGAATACTGACAATACATCAATAGTTGGCGAAACCTTTGATTATGGACCTTGTGCTTTTATGGAAGTTTATGATCCATCGACTGTTTATAGTTCAATCGATACGAAAGGCAGGTATTCGTTTGGAAATCAAGGTGCTATTATCAAATGGAATTTGGCGAGATTTGCTGAAAGTTTGTTGCCATTGATCGACGAAAATGAAAATCAAGCGATAGGAATGGCTTCTAAAATTTTGAACCAATTCGATGATATTTATAATTATAATCGAATGGAAATGTTGTTGATGAAATTGGGAATAGATGTGCCGCAAGAAGGAGATCAGCAATTGGTGAAAGATTTTTTGAATTTGCTGTATGCTTCCAAAAAAGAATACAACCATAGTTTTACTTATTTGCGATTGCCTGATTTGTATAAAAATACATCATTTGAATTAGGTGAAGAATTCGATGAATGGAAGTCAAGATGGGAAAATAGAATTTCAAAAGGAGAGGGAAGAGGTAGAGCATTGTCGATCATGGAAAAGGTAAATCCGGTTTTTGTACCGACAAATTTTCATGTAGAAGAAGCTTTAGAAGAAGGAATCCGTGGAAATTTATCCCAATTGAATGAATTGTTGGAAAATGTAAAATACCCTTACACTTATAGAGAAGAAATGCAGGATTTTATGTTTTCTCCCAAAGGTTTTGATGATAATTTTCAAACGTTTTGTGGAACATAAAATATCCGCTCATTTGAAAACAATTGAGCGGATATCAACAGAGCTTAATTCATTAGTTTCACCAATTATAAATCAAGTTTATAAATAAATTCCTTCCCATTCTTGGAAAATTATTCCAATCAGCAAAGGTTGAATAATGTTCATCGAACAGATTTTCAACGCCTAATTTTAGAGTTAATTTTTGGGCTTGGTGTATATCGAAAACCTTAGCAACCGCTAAGTGAACCAAAGTGTATGCATCTTTTGGAGTTTCTCCAAACTCTGAACTATAATTTGAATGCTTCGAACTTCCTTCGATTTGAGCATTTATTGCCCAATTATTTTCCATAAAATCAAGACCCAATCCATAAGAAAATGGTTGAATGAGAGGTAAATTGTTGTTCTCATCATCTTGTCCGTATCTGTAGGACGCATTTGCATTTAAATTCCAATTTTGATGGAGATTATAATTAAAATCAATTGCAAAGTTGAAAATTTCAGCAAAATTCAAAGCTTGATAAACTTTAATTCCATTGGCACCAATAGTCATTGGACTCAAAGTTGGGTTAGGTTTTCCGATGATGTAATCAAAGATTCTAAAATAGTTGGCTTGAAGTTTAGTTTTGATTTTATCTTTTTTGAATTGAGTTGAAAACAAAAATGACAAAGACTTTTCAGTGTCCAAATATGGATTTCCAACATAGTCATAATTGTCAAAACTATTGAACAAATAAAATCCAAAGGCCTCAGAAATCGATGCAGATCTTTCTCCAAATCCTACAGCGAAATTATGGTTCCAATGATTTTGTTTATAAGTCAATTGGACATTGAAACTTTTCAATAAATCGATTTTATCTTTTTCCATTTCAGGATAAAAAACTTTCAGACTATTTAATCCAAATTCACTTTCAACGCTATTATAATTGAAACCAATATTCGCACTTAAATTTAAATTGAAAAATGAATTTAATTCAATATTATCATCGATAAAAAGTCCTAAATAAACAGTGTTTATATCCGGCCAAGTCATCATGTACATATCATTTTCGTCGGGAGAATTAGAATACATTAGCATATCGGCCAAAGAGTTGTTGAAATGTCCAGAAAGCGTGGCTGAAAAGTTGTGTTTTTTATATTTACCCAAAATTTTAGAGTAAAATCCGTAAGTTTCACTCCAGCCAGGCATATCCATTCTTATGGCTACATCAGGTCTTTTGCTATCGTCCATGATATGTTCGACTGTATTGAAATAAACTTTGGTTTCCCAAAGATTTATTTGTTCTGAAATATCTTTGACGTTGTATTGTAAAGACGCAATGAATGCTTCAGCAAGTGAAACATCCATAGGTAAAGCTGGGTAACCTACATCATTTGCGCGGTCATAAATCATAGAAGCTTCTATCGACTGACTTTCATTGATTTTAAAACCAGCAATAGCTGAGATATTATATTTGGAAAATTGTGAATATAAGATTTCTTTATTTCCACCAGCTTTATAGTTTTCAGCATCTCTGAAAGTGAAATCTACATCGGTATAGAATTTATCGTTCGAATAATGTATTTCTGTCCCTGCGATTTTCTGTTGATTATTGGATTCAAATCCACTAAAAATTGATCCTCCCCATCCGCGATTTCTAAAACCTTCTTTTTTTCTTACCAAATCAAAACTTCCAGCAACAGTCGCTCCATGTTCTGAACCTGCTTGAGCATTTTGAATGTTGACTTTAGAAAGATTAGTGATTTCTACATAAGAGGTAATTGGATCCATTTTGTCAGTACAAGCACCATAAATACGCATTCCATCGATTGTCAATACACTACGTTCGCTTGACATGCCTTGAAGCATTGGTTCCCATGCATAAGCTCCACGTTTTATCATATTGACTGCAGAAGATTTTTCTAAATAATTATCAATTGGACCTAAAGATTTATTTTCTAATTTTAAATCATCTTGACCACTCGGCAATACGATAACTTCTTCTAAAATGATGTTTTCTAAACTATCAATTGGTATTTCTTGAGCAGATAAATAATTATTTATCAGCAAAATTGATAAACAAGCGATAATAATTCTCATTTGAAATGAATTTAACTATTTACAATAAATTAAAACTCGATTTCAAAGAAAATACTACTACTTTCATTGTCATCTGAAATGCTTTCTCCTTTCAGAGTTTCTCCAATTTCATTTTCTAAAATCAAATTGATTTTCCAATATCCAGTCATGGTCAAACTAAGTTTTCCATGATAGAATAAATCAGCGCCTTGGGTTAAATCTTGATTGTTTGGACTGCCATGATTTCCCATTCCAGGCATTCTTGGATCAATCTTTAAAACATAATCATTGATTAATGAATACTGATGCATATTTTCCATTGTATAAATGGCTGCCACCATATCATTGATAGCGACTTCTGGATTTTTAGGTTCGACAAGAGCGATTAAATAATTGTTATCATCATTTCCAACAAAACTGACAACCCTTCTTCTTTCAGCTTGTTGAACATGGATTGTATCAGACATTTGATAAGAAACTCCATCAATTGTATAATCTAAATTTAATTCCCAATATTCATCAGCATGAGAAGCCATTTGGAAAATGATAAATCCCTGGTAAAGTGTATTACTTTGATTAGCTTTTTCAATTGTAGAAAAAGGAGCACTATGACTCATATTGTGCATGTGCATGATGGGTTCCCAATTGATATTTGCATTTGAAATTAATTGATCGTTATGATCTTTGATTTGAATATAAATTGAATTATAACCTTCGATCAATTTTCCATTTTCTGTAAAAATTGCAAGTTTATGACTTTCATTGGAGATGGTTTGAATTAGGGTTAAATGTTCTGTTTCGTTATGAATATTTGTATTGTTAAAATTATCGTCATCGCTTGAACAAGAGATAATAAGTGTATTTGCTAATATTATTAGCATGAAATATTTTAAAGTTTTCATTTGTGTAAAATTTAATTTAAATAAAAAGTAGTCGATTATATTTTATATAAACGACTTGCGATTAGTCTTTTAGAATGTTTTATTTAAATTAAAGTCGGAGGGCGTGACATCTCACTTAAAAAATCAAAAGAATAATTGTTGATATAAATAAAATTGGTTGAATGATTAATTACATTTAAATGATTTTGAATTTCAATTTGAATTGAATAATCAATCGCAATTTCATTTTTTAAAATATCTAAAAGAGAGACGGGTTCTGATTTGTTTTTTTCTTGACCAGCGATTTTTGAAAGTTCACATTGACCATTACATTTCAACTCAGGTATTTCTTTGTTGACACAAAACAATTCAGTGAAAGTTTCATTCTCAAATAAATAAAAACTCAACAATAGATTGTTTTTTATTACACTAAACAGCATAACAAAACTTAAAATCCAAATCAATATGTTTTGTTTTTTATTCATTTCACACAAAGGTAGGGTGTTTTAACAACTTGGAAACTGAATTATATCAAATCTTTTAATTTTCTTTTAAGAAAATTTTAATGAATATTTCTTTAAATTATTAAATCATTAGGATAGATTTGTTTTTTTGAATTTTATAACTACAATGTTTCAAAGATTGCTCAAACAGAATGGAATCATTTTCTTGTTGGCTTTTCTCTTTTGTTTGCCTTGTCCTACAAAGAGAGAGCTGAAGAAGGTATTTGATATTCCTGTTTCTGAAGTTGTAAAATTTGATGTAAAAAAGGGTCAATGTATTTCGATTTACGAATTTACTAATGATCAAACTTCAAATACAAAGGATATTAAAAGTGAATTTACATTCTTTTCAGAAGAAGATGAATTTACTTATCAAACCTTTCATTATACAAAGCATTCAGAGTATTTTTTGTATAATCATATACTTCGGACTTCCAAAGTTCCAATCTTTATACATCATGAGCAATATCGAATTTGATTGATTGATTAACTCTCACAAAGAAAACACTACCGTTTTTAGTTAATCAATTATAAAATCAAATTTAAAATGTTAAATCAACAAACATATACATACACAGGTATGTTTGCTACTGCATTGCGATGGGTAGCAGGCTGGACTTATTTCTCAGCATTTTGGAGAAGGTTAATCATCGACAACAAATTAATTCAAGATGAAGCAGGATATATAGGGGAGAAGTTCAACCACTTTTTACCCAATGCTTTAGGCATCAAACCAATCATCGAATATTTAGTTCTGAATCCAGAAGCTTTATGGTGGGCGATGGTAATATTTACAATTGTGGAAGCGATTGTTGGATTGTTTCTAATTTTAGGATTATTTACGCGAATTGCGAGCATAGGGATGTTTGCTTTGGCAATGGGAATCTTGTTGGGTTCAGGTTGGATAGGTACGACTTGTTTGGACGAATGGCAGATAGGAGTTTTAGGAGTAGCCTCAGGTTTTAGTTTGTTTTTTATGGGCGGTGGAAAGTATTCTTTGGACGAATATTTTCTTCGAAAGAAAAAGCCATTTACCCAAAAGAAATATTTTTCTTTTTTAGGTTCAGGTGTTTTGAATTTAAAGGAAAAGACAATTTCTATTAGTGTTTTGATTGGTTCAATTTTGATTTTTGGATTGACTTTATTTACCAACCAAGTATTCCACGGAGGAGTTTGGGGAACGCTTCACAACAAATCGGTTCGACCGAAATTAGAAATTACAGATGCTCAATTGAAGAATGATCAATTGAAATTTATGTTGTACAGGGTAGAAGGAGCAGATGTTTATGGATCATTTTTGATTGGAGTTCAATTGTTGAATGAAAATGGTGAAATTGTTTTTGAGAGAAATCAGGAAGATTTGTCCCAATTGACTCAGGAGAATATTGATAACATCTATGTAGCCAAAATAAAACCTGGTGCATATAGTTTAGTAATTCCTTTGGGAGCAAAAGCTATGATGAATTTTCCTTTGGAAGATTTAAATTTGGAACCTGGGAAATACGAGTTGAAGTTAATCGATATAAGTGGTTTGACTTGGTCGGTTGAAGTAAATAATTGATGTAAAGAATTGAATAGAGAAAATTTCATTGAAAAAAATGAATACAAACCGATGGAATCTAAGAAAGCTATGAAAATAGGTATTGATTAGATTTGTCATATGAAATATTCTCATTACATTTGCAACCTTAAATATAAAAATTATTATAGATGACTCATTATGAAACTGTTTTCATTTTAACTCCCGTTCTATCTGATGCGCAGGTGGAGGAAGCAGTTAAAAAAGTAGAAGATTTCCTAAAAGAGGAGAATGCGGAAATCGTAGCAAAAGAAAATTGGGGCTTAAAAAAATTAGCTTACCCAATTCAGCACAAGAGAAATGGATTTTACCATTTATTTGAATTCAAGACCGATAACCATGAATTGGTTTCAGCATTGGAATTGATGTACAAACGTGACGAGCGTGTGATTCGTTATTTGACTGTGAAATTAGATAAACACGGTATTGATTGGGCGGAAAAACGCAGAGTTAAATTAAAATCAGAAAAGTCTAACGCTTAAAACCAAACAACATGGCAATTGATGATTTAGCAAAAAAAGCAGCAAAAGGAGGAGAAAGCGAAATTCGTTATCTAACTCAAATCGATATAGAAACAAAGTCAGATGAGAAATTCTGTCGTTTCAAAAAGTACGGAATCAAATATGTAGATTATAAAGATCCTGATTTCTTACTTCAATTTGTAAATGAGCAAGGTAAAATTTTACCACGTCGTTATACAGGAACTTCAATGAAATATCAAAGAAAAGTGTCAACTGCTATCAAAAGAGCACGCCACTTAGCATTAATGCCTTTCATTGGTGATCAATTAAAATAAGTAGAACCTAAAAAGTAGAATAAAATGGACGTTATATTAAAGCAAGATGTTGAGAATTTAGGTTTTGAATATGAAATTGTTTCAGTAAAGCCTGGATACGCGCGCAACTATTTAATCCCAAGAGGAAAAGCAGTTTTAGCAACCGCTAAAGAAAGAGAAATATTGAATCAGCTTTTAGAAACTCGTAAAGCTGAAGAAGATAAATTAATTGCAGAAGCTAAAGAAAAAGTAGCTAAACTTGAAGGTTTAGATATCAAAATCGAAGCTAAAGTTGGTTCTGGAACTAAATTGTTTGGTTCTGTAAACAATGCTGACTTGGCTGAAGCTTTGAAAAATGCAGGACTTGAAATCGAAAGAAAACACATCAGAATCCCTGGAAATACGGTTAAACGTATCGGAGTAAGCACAGCAAAAATCCGTTTCCATAGAGATGTTGAAGTAGATTTTGATTTTGAAGTTATCGCAGATAAAGAATCTATCAGAAAAGCTGAAGAAGCTGCAAAAGCAAAAGCTGAAGTAGCGAGAATGGATGCCGAAAGATTGGCTGCTGCTCAAAAAGTTGAAGAATCTTCATTTAAATATGATAACCCTTTGTATGCAAATGATCCTAAAAAGGAAGAAGTTGCTGAAGAGGTAAAAGCTGAAGATAAAGAAGCTTAATTAAGTTTCTTTATAAATTTAAAAGAAGCCGTCTGAAAAGATGGCTTTTTTTATGGGTTGTTATTTTAAATGAATTTTCTAATCGATGATATACTGTAATTAATTTATAGTTCTGAAATGAATTAATTAACAAATAAAAACAACAAACCGTTTCAATTTTGAAACGGTTTGTTGTATAAAAGTTTGATGTTATCTTCTTTTGGCTCTTCCTCTTGGCGATTTTCCACCTTCACTACTTTTAGAGAATGATCTTCCACCACTCGATCTTCTTCGACCTCCGTT
>DEQC01000031.1:0-965 GCA_002359055.1 Flavobacteriales bacterium UBA3376
CCTATCGGCAAAACAAATCCAGTTTCTCCATCGATATTCACCTCAGGAATTCCTCCAGCATTCGATGAAATCACTGGCACTCTCGCTGCCATAGCTTCTAAAGCAGCCAAACCAAAACTCTCTTTCTCCGATGGAAGTAAAAATAAATCAGCCGAACATAAGACTGTGTAAAGGTCATTTACCTTTCCTAAACTTTTCACTTTATCGCTAATGCCCAATCTTTCGATTTCAGCACTGGTTCGCTCCCACTCTGGTCCTTCTCCAACTATAATCAATTTGGCGTTAACCTCTTTTTGAATTTCATAGAAAACCTTTATTACATCACCTATCCTTTTTACTTTTCGTAAATTGGAAACGTGAATTACAATTTTCTCATCCTTTCCCGCAATTTCTTCACGACATTTACAATTTTCGTCAATTAAAAATTGTGAATTATCAATGAAATTAGGAATTACTTCAATTTCATTATATATATCAAAAAATTCAAATGTTTCTCGCTTGAGACTTTCAGAAACTGACGTTACTCGATCGGATTTATTGATTGAAAATTCAACCGCAGGTTTATATGCAGGATGACTTCCCACAAGAGTTATATCTGTTCCGTGCAAAGTGGTAACCACAGGCAAATCGATTCCTTTGTCTTTTAAAATTTGCTTGGCGAAATAAGCTGCATAAGCGTGTGGAATGGCATAATGAACATGTATCAAATCCAAACCATGGGTCTGAACGATGTTTACTATCAGACTACTCAATGCCAATGAATAAGGTTGAAACTCGAATAATGGATAAGTTTCTACATTTACTTTATGAAATGAAATATTGGGCATGGTGATGTTCAATCGTGCAGGTAAACTTGTACTTATGAAATGAATTTCATGACCTCTTTCGGCCAAATCCATTCCCAATTCTGTTGCTACAATTCCACTCCCTCCATAAGTTGGATAACATACAATGCCTATTTTCAT
>DEQC01000031.1:1013-13386 GCA_002359055.1 Flavobacteriales bacterium UBA3376
TTATTTTATAATGAATAAAGATGATTTTAACTTTTAAATTACATCACATTCGAGCTTTCCAATATAGGAACGAAAGGCACTTCATACAGATTCATTTGACTGATAAGGTCTTCTATAGAATCGCTGACCAAAATAATTTCTTTGTGCTTTTCATTCAACAATTCCTCTTCGATCATTCGGTCGATCAATCCGAGTAAATGATCATAATATCCATTGATATTTAAAATTCCAATCGGTTTTTTGTGCAATCCTATCTGTCCCCAAGTCAAAATCTCAAACAATTCTTCCATGGTTCCAAATCCACCTGGAAGCGCGATGAATCCATCGGACATTTCTTGCATCAATGATTTGCGCTCGTGCATATTGTTCACTGTGATCAATTCAGTCAAACCGTCATGAGCTATTTCTTTGGTTTTTAAGAATTCTGGTATAATTCCGATGATTTCTCCTTGATTGGAAAGAACTCCTTCGGCCAATTTTCCCATAATCCCAACTTTAGCACCACCATAAATTGTTCTGATGCCATAAGTCGCTAAAGTTTCTCCTAAATCGACAGCCACTTTTGCATACAATGGATTTTTGCCTATGCTCGAAGCACAATAAACACAAATGCTTTTCATATTTATTCAAAATTTAAGCTCACGAAGTTAAGCTATTCTTTGAAAAAATAATGTTAATTGATAATTACAAAATCTATCAATTCACTATAGCTTCATAAAGTTTTAGCTGAATATTTTCTCTAACTTTTTGAGTTTGTAGTTTTCTGTTATCAACATCAGGATGTATTCTGTTGGTCAATATGACATAAATCAACTCATGATCTGGATCATTCCAAGCCATGGTTCCAGTAAATCCATAATGTCCATAACTGTTGACTGAAGGTCCATTGTTGCTATTGTTTCTCGGTTTATCAAATCCAGCTCCTCTGTGGTTATTGTTGAATTGTTTTTGGGTAAATTGCGCCAAAGCTTCTGGTCTAAAAAAATTAATTCCACCATATTCTCCACCATTCAAATACATCTGCATCAATCGAGCAATGTCTTGGGCCGAAGAAAATAAACCTGCATGAGCAGCTACACCACCCATCATTGCAGCACCTTCATCTTGAACAAATCCATGCAAAAGTTGATTTCTGTAAATTTTGTCTTTCGAAGTCGGAACAATTTTCTCCAAAGGAAATTTATTTCTCGGTGTATAAGTTGTAGTCTTTAAATTCATTGGTTTAAAAAATTCATTTGAAACCAAAATATCTAAGCTATTTTCATATTTCTTTTCTAAATAATCCTGAAACAAATAATATCCCAAATCACTGTACTTATACGATTTGTTCGACAAAGGCGCATACAAAACATCGGTCATAATAGTGTCACGAATCGATCCGATGATATAAATATTATCAGTCACTTTGATCGGATGTTCCTCATCTTGTTTTCTTGAATAATAATCCAAATACAAACGTGCATTTTGAACATTGACCGATTCTTTGTAAAATCCTATCCAAGGTGGCAATCCTGATTGATGAGCCAAAACCTCTCTCAAAGTCAATTCACCCTTATCGGTTCGAGCTGTTTCAGGTAAAATACTCGCCAACTTCTGATCCAAACTCAATTCTCCTCTATCGACTTCTTGAATCAATAATGGTAAACTCCCGAGAATTTTCGTCACAGATGCTAAATCATACAAATCATCTTTTTCAACTTGAGTTTTCTTTTCGTAAGTATGATAACCAAAGGCTTTGTTGTAAATCACTTGACCGTTTTTTGCAGCAACGATTTGCATACCTGGCGTAGCGCCCGAATGAATGGCTTGCATGGCCATATCATCGATTTGATTGATGATTTCAGAATCCATTCCCACTGCTTCCGGATGTGCTGTTCCCAACCTTTTTAAAGATTGAGTTTTAATGGATGTTCCAAATTTAAATTTCTCATTGACATCAACTGGTAAAAATCCTTGAATTTCACTCACTCCAAAAATCACATTGGCAGCAACTGCATGTGTGTCTTTTAAATTTTGATAAAAAACCAAAACCGAATTTACATCTTCTAAATCAAGATTTTTCAAAGCATAAGGACTAGCGAAAAGCGATAAAATCGTTTGATTTTGAGCGGCTATACTTTTTAAAATTTGTTGGGATAAATTGGAAATTCTATAACTTTTATAAACAGTTTCGTTGGATTTATGCAATCCAACGATTACAATATCATATTCTTTCAAGCGTGAAATTTGATTGACCGATTGAATTTCAATTAAATCAATAGGCAAATGAAAATTCAAACATTCATGAAAATATTGAAAATCACCTTCTTCTAAAGGAACATAAGCAATTTTCAAATCGCTTAAATCTTTGATTGGCAATAAATTATTTTTATTTTCTAATAAAGTTGCAGCTTCCTTGTATAATTGATAGGAAGTTTGAGCGTACTGAACTTTATTCAAATCCTTCATCACATTTTTTGAATCTAAAGTTTTCGGTTGATTCAAACCAACTAAATATTTAGCCATCAAAATCTTTTTCACACTTTCTTCTAAGCGACTTTCATCGATTTCTCCTGATTGAATTTTCTCAATAATTTTTGATTTAGCAGTTTTTACATCTTGAGAGAAAAGCAAAATGTCATTGCCCGCTTCAAACGCCATTAAATCGACGATTCCAGGAGCATATTGATTGGAAACTCCCGCCATATTTAATGCATCTGTAATCACTAAACCCTTAAAATTCATTTCTTTTTTTAATAAATCGGTAACAATTTTCTTTGACAATGAAGAAGGAGTTCCGCTATCATCCAAAGCAGGAACATTTAAATGTGCTATCATCACAGAAGCTACTCCCGCATCGATCAACTTTTGAAAACTCGCCAATTCAACTGCTTTCAAACGTTCGATATCATGATTGACCAATGGAAGTATTTTGTGAGAATCTGTGCTCGTATCACCATGACCTGGAAAATGTTTAGCCGATGACAAGACCTTGTGTTTCATCATTCCTCTCATATAAGCAATTCCTTTTTGGGCAACATTTTCAACATTAGAACCATAGGATCGACTTCCTATGACTGGATTTTCTGGATTTGTGTTAACATCAACCGTTGGTGCAAAGTTGAAATGAACCCCAATTCTCGATACTTGTTCACCAATGTTTTCACCCATTTGTTCGACCAAATCATTGTTCGAAACAGCTCCAACTGTCATAGCCCAAGGAAATCTCTCAACTTCACGAATTCGCATCGACGCTCCCCACTCCGCATCCATTCCTATTATCAAAGGAATTTTTGATACTGAGTTGTATCGGTTGATCAATTCAATTTGCTTATCGGCCTGATCTTGCATAAAAATCAATCCACCAATTGCTTCTTCTTTGACCAAATTTTCAATGGTTGAATAATGCGTTTCGTCTCTATTTGAATAAGCAGCAACTATAAATAGTTGACCAACTTTTTCTTCCAAAGTCATCGCATTGTACTTTTCGTCGACCCATTGCATTTGAGCAATAGAATCATTTGAAAGCAAAGGATGAGAAATTTGAGCCAATGAATGTAAGCTCAAAAATAAAATACCAAAAAGCGAAAAGTAAATCTTCATTATGTAAGTTGTTTGATCAAATACAAAACTCAAAAAAACGGAATTTTATTTCGAAAACAAAAATTGTTTAAGGATTTTGACGTTTTTTTTAAATATTTTAATTGTTATAAATGAACAATTGTAATTTGTTTCGTTATTTAGCGTTTGAAAACAATGAAGTCAAAGCTGTTCATAATTGTATGTTTGGTGTTTTCTTTTGTCCAATCGCAAGAGAAAAACGATTCTATTTTGAAATTTTTCAATTACAATCAGAACATAAAAAATTATGAATTTGATTTCGAAAAAAAAGCCATAAACGATTCTACGATTTTCCAAACTTTAGATTCCTTACGATCCATTGGTTTTTATACTTTGACTTTGGATTCTGTAAAATCACCGAATATTTATTTGAACAAAGGAAAAATGTACAAAAAAATATGGGTGAAAAATGATAGTATTTTTAACAAAAAAGAAGATTGGTTTGCTGTCCAAAATTTAGATTCTTTGGTTCAAAATATTCAAGCGAAATATGCCAATGAAGGTTTTCCTTTTTCTGAATTTAAAATCATTCCTTTGGGTTATAAACATGGTGAAGTTCAAGTGAAATTAGAGTTGAATTTATTTCCACAAAGAACCATAGATCATATAGAAGTGATTGGTTATGAAAAGTTATCCAAAGGTTTTATTAGAAATAATTTAGGTTTAAAAATCGGAGAAACTTACAATGAACAAAAATTATTAGAGGCTTCAGAAAGAATATCTTATAGCAGCTTTATTAAAGAAACCAATGAACCTCAAACGCTTTTTAATACCGATTCGACTACTGTTTATTTATATGTAGAAAAAGTCAATTCCAATTCTTTTGACGGGATTTTAGGTTTTGGAAATGATGAAAATGGAGATTTTCAGTTGAATGGAAATGTGAAGGTCGAGTTAAGCAATAATTTCAATGGAATGGAAATCATTCGATTGAATTGGATAGCCACAGCTGATAAAAGTAATTCACTCGATTTAAATGTTCGAATTCCTTATTTATTTCAATCTGAAATTGGTACTCAAACCGATTTTAATATGTACAAAAAAGACAGCACTTATGTCAATTTAAAAATCGAAGAACGTTTGTTTTATCAGTTGAACAATTATTCGAACATCGGTTTAAATTTAAGTTACGAAACTTCAAATTTCGTTTTGGATGAAAGTCCGCTGATCGATAATTTATATGAAGATTTCAATAAAACCGGTATAGGAGCGAGTTATGAATTTTTAAGACCTACTCAAAAACGTCTAATGGAAGGAAAATCTAAATTATTTATTTTAGGAAAAGCATTAAGGAAAAAAACTTCTGAATTTCAGGTTGAAGTCAATGATTATTTCGATACTAAAAGTCAGCAATATGAAGTCGGAATCGATGCATTTCATTTGTTTCAATTGCATCCGCAGCATTATTTAAAATCAAGCGTAGAAGCCTTTGGTTTGTTTGGATCTGAAAAAGAATTGGCCATGAATGAACTTTATAGAATTGGTGGATTCAATAGCATTCGAGGATTTAACGAAGAAAGTATCATCGCTTCGACTTATGGAATTTTGAGTTTGGAATATAGATTTATGCCCAATGATGGAATTTATATTTCAACTTTTGGAGATTATGCATTTATTGAAAACAAATCAGCAGATTTTAGCGAGAATTTATTTGGTGCAGGCGTAGGATTTTCATTTCTCACGCAATTGGGAATTTTCAATATGAGTTATGCAGTCGGTAAACAGCCAAACGAAGGATTTGACTTTAAAAATTCAAAAATTCACTTTGGAATTTTAACGAGATTCTAATTTAAAATTATCAAATTCTTATTTTATTAAAAGTCAAAGTATTTGCCTATTTTTGACAACTAAATTAACCATGAATCAGCATTGATAATATGTACAGACTTTTACTATTTATATTTTCTTTAATGTTTTCCATCGCATATTCACAAACCAAAATTTTAGTTTTGGATGGACTTGATGATGGAGATTCTCCTTTAGAAAATGTTGTCATTTATGATGAAAACGATATACTTTTAGGCAAAACAAATAAAGATGGTGTTTTTATCACTTCTGAAAACACAAAAACAGTTCGTTTGCATTTGGACGGATACGAAATTGAAAAATTATTTT
The DNA here is from genome assembly GCA_002359055.1 of Flavobacteriales bacterium UBA3376. Lineage (GTDB taxonomy): Bacteria > Bacteroidota > Bacteroidia > Flavobacteriales > Weeksellaceae > Moheibacter. Next base: position 6,729 of record DEQC01000031.1, read on the forward strand.
TATATGGAAAGGACATAACTGTTCGCCTCTATCCTATCACCGTTCAATTGGAAACCACACAAATCACAGATACAGATGCAGAAGCAAGGAAAATCATCAGGCAGATGATTCAAAACAGAAAGAAAAACAGCATAAAAAATCTTAAAACTTATGAATACAAAAGTTATTCGAAATTTTTAGTCACAGCTTCGACCGATTCTATGCCGTTTATTTTAATGCCTCAAAATCAAAGAGATTCGGCTTATAATGAAGTTCGACAACTATTGGATGAGAGTCATATAATGTTGGGTGAAAGAGCGATGGATCATAAGTTTTCCGATCAATTTGGGAATAAAAACACTGTAAAAGCTACAAGAGTTTCTGGAACTCGTTTGCCGATGTATGAATTTATGGCGATTCAACCTTTGACAACTTCATTTGACGACGATAAAATCAATTTATTTTTCAGAGAAATCACCAATCCAATTTCCAATTTAGGCTTGAGAGAATATCGCTATAGATTATCAGAACCTGATCAAATTGAAGGAAGAGTCATGGATGTAATTTCTTTTCAGCCCAGAAAAAGAATAATCGGTAAAAATCAAATCAGAGGTTACATTTGGGTGGATCAAGAAACTAAAGCTATTGCTCGATTTTTTGCTGAAAGTCTTTCCGAAGAAAACATCACTGAGCTGGAAATGGATTGGACGCGTTTCAAAAATTATTGGTTTCCAAAGCAACAAAGATTTAGAATGGATGGTGGACAAATCACTTACCCGAGTGTTAGAGATACCTTGCTTGAAGATGGAACTGTAAGGTTGGACACGATTAGAAAAAAGGAAAAAGTTTGGTTGCATTTAACGACGAGTTTCAAGGATATTAATTCGCCTGTAGCATTTGATAGGTCTGAATTCAAAGGTTATGAAACTGAAATTGATTTTTCATCAGTAGATAAATCTGATGTTGTACTCGAGCAATATCGGGATGAAATTTTGACTGAAATGGAGAAAAACACTTATGTCAAAATTGATTCTATCGGGCAAAAATACAATATGGATCGAAGCATTCGACTGATGCGAATGTTGAGTTCTGGTGGGAAATATCCAATTGGCAATTATGATTTAGACGTTACAAAAATTTTAAGTTACAATGATTTTGAAGGATTTAGAATAGGTTTGGGAGGAAATACCAATTATAAATTCAATGATAGATTTTCACTCAATGGATATGTGGCTTATGGTTTTAAAGATGAAAAATTCAAATTTGGTGCTGGAACTGAAATTTATGTAAACAAACCTTATTCAGGTAAAATCTTCGCTCAATTCGCTCAAGATGTGGAAGCTTCTGGAAGGAGAAAACTCGAATTGCAAAGCGATTATATTCAGTTTTTGAATAAAAATTTATCGAATTTATACAATGATAATTTTTACAGTTATAGACGTGTAAATTTTGGTTATCAACAAGATTTATTTGAAAATCTTTCATTTATAGCCGCAGGAATTTACAATGAAAAAACAGCTGAATTTGATTATCAATACCAAGATATGCGAATTGATGAACGTTTTCTTTCGTTCGATGCTCAATTGGGTTTACGCTATGCTCCAAAAGAAAAAAATGTTAGAACTCCTTATGGAAAAGTAACCATAGATAGTGGATTACCAATATTTTACATCACTTTATCTCAAGGATTGAATGTATTCAATGCAGATTATACTCCCACGAAGTTGGACTTCACTTATTTAGATCATTTCAGAACTTTTTTAGGACGAACTGATTTTCAATTGCATTCAGGAATTGTTTGGGGCGACACTCCAATTATGAATTTATATGAAGGAATGGGAAATTCTAAACGTGGCGATAAAATTTTCAATAGATTTGGAATTACTGGCTTAAATAATTTCGAAACCATGTTGCCAGGTGAATTTTATTCGGATAAATTTTTGATGTTCAATATATCTCACAAATTTGCTGGAATTCGAATTTTCAACAAAGAGATTTTTCCAGATTTTATTTACAGAGGCTTGATCGGTGATATGAAAAACATGGAAGAACATCAATTAATTTCGTTTGACACACCTGATTTATATTATCAAGAAGCTGGATTGGAATTCAATCAATTATTTATGGGAGTTTTTGGAGTTGGTGCTTATTATCGATTCGGTGCATATTCTCATGATAGTTTTGATCAAAATTTCTTTGTGAAGCTGACTTTAAAAATGACTTTCTTTTAATCAATTTTATAAAAAAAGCCAGTTCAAGTGTGTTTGAACTGGCTTGTAAATATTTTTAGTTGAATTAAACTCTTTTTTGTCGTTTTCTATCTTCTTCTCTCAAGAGAATTTTTCGAAGTCTGATGTGATTCGGAGTTACTTCTATACATTCATCCGCTTGAATATATTCCATACATTCTTCCAATGACATTTCGATTTTCGGAGCAATTGCAGAAGCATCATCTCGACCCGCAGCACGAACGTTGGTCATCTTTTTCGCTTCTATCACATTCACCACTAAATCATCATTTCTACTATTTTCACCAATGATCATTCCTGGATAAACATCTTCTCCTGGATCGATGAAAAACTTTCCTCTGTCTTGTAATTTATCGATTGAATACGGAGTTGCAACACCTTGTTCTTTGCTGATAAGTACACCATTTTGTCGACCAGAAATCTCTCCTTTGAAAGGTTTGTATTGACTAAATCTATGCGCCATAACTGCTTCACCCGCTGTAGCGGTCAACATTTGAGTTCTAAGACCTATCAAACCTCTGGAAGGAATTTCAAATTCCATGTGTTGATTGTCGCCTTTGGTTTCCATGATCAGCAAATCACCTTTTCTTTGAGTAACCAAATCAATGGCTTTACTTGCAAATTCTTGAGGAATGTCGATCACTAAATTTTCATAAGGCTCACACCTCACTCCATCGATTTCTTTTATAATCACTTGTGGTTGACCAATGGTTAACTCATAACCTTCTCTTCTCATGGTTTCAACCAAAACTGACAAATGCATAATTCCTCGTCCATACACTAAATATGTGTTTGAATCGTCAGTTGGTTCAACTCTCAATGCTAAATTTCTTTCCAATTCAGCTTCCAATCTTTCAATCAAATGACGGCTGGTAACGAATTTTCCATCTTTTCCAAAAAATGGTGAATTGTTAATCCCAAAAGTCATATTCATGGTTGGCTCATCAATTTCGATGCCTGGCAAAGGTTCAGGATGATCGATATCGGCTATGGTATCGCCAATTTGGAATTGATTCATTCCAACCACTGCACAAATATCGCCTGCGTGAACTTCAGTCGCTTTCTTTTTGGCTAGACCTTCAAAAACAAATAATTCTTTTACTTTTTCTCTGGTAAAGCTACCATCGGATTTCACCAAACTTACGGTTTGACCTTCTTTGATAGAACCTCTACTGACTTTTCCAACAGCTATTCTACCCAAATAAGAAGAATAATCCAATGAGGTAATTTGCATTTGCAAAGTTCCATTTTCAATAATTGGTGCAGGAACATGCTTTATAATTCCGTCCAACAATGGACTTATATCTTCAACAGCAACATTTTCAGTATTGAACCACCCTTGTTTTGAAGAACCATAAAAGGTAGGGAAATCCAATTGTTCTTCGGTTGCATCTAAATTAAAAAACAATTCAAATACAGCTTCATGAACTTCTTCAGGTCTACAGTTTGGTTTATCGACTTTATTGACGATGACCAAAGGTTTTAGACCTAACTGCAAAGCTTTTTGCAAAACAAATCTCGTTTGAGGCATAGGCCCTTCAAATGAATCTACTAAAAGTATAACTCCATCGGCCATTTTCAAAACACGCTCAACTTCCCCACCAAAGTCGGCGTGACCTGGCGTATCGATTACATTGATTTTATAATCTTTGTATTGAACCGCAGCATTTTTTGAAAAAATAGTAATTCCACGCTCTCTTTCCAATTCGTTGTTGTCCATGATAAGACCATCTGAATCTTGATTTTCTCTAAAAGCGTGAGTAAAATGTAATATTTTGTCGACCAAAGTAGTTTTTCCGTGGTCAACGTGTGCGATAATCGCAATGTTTCTAATGTTTTGCATATTTAAATTTGAGGCTGCAAATTTACGAATTTATATACAAAAATATATTATAATGTAGTGGCTTAATTGAAAGAAATTTCAAACTGAGTTTATCCCAAAAGAAAACTGTCGATTCTAAAAGATCGACAGTTCACAAATAGGCTTAAGTTTGGTTAAAAGGTGAGTTTTCTAATTTTAAAGTAGAGAGAGATTAGATATCTTTAAACCATTTTTGATAGTAAGTTCCTAAAAACGGTACTTCTTTTTCATTTCCATTGATTGCGCCAATTAGACCAATCACCCAAAGAATCAAAAGAAATACACCTCCAAAAAGATAGACTATCCAACCTAAGATTGGTACGACATTTACTACTGCAAGAACTAAGCCTGTAAGCATCAATCCAAGACTTTGTCTGATATGAAAAGATGCAAATGCATTTTTCTTTTCGTTGTTCATCACAAATGCAATGATCAAACCTATAAGTGTCAAATAAGCTATCAATCCGATGGTTTTACCGTCTTGAACACTTCCTTCATAATTAGCTTTTCCCATTGTTTCCATTTAAAATTCTTTTAAATTCGGTTTAAGTTTAGTAGAGAGGGTCCTAAATTCCGACTTGTTAATATTATTTTTTAAATCCAAAAGACATTGGGTAGATGTGCATTATGAATTTATGTCACAAATTTGATTCATTCAAAATTTATAAACAAGTTAGAGTTAGTATATGAGACATTTCAATTAGTATAGAGTGCATATCGATTAGAATTCCAATAATCTACCCTTTCAATAGAGTATTCACAAATACTCATTAAACTCCATCGAATACTCAAGAAAACCCACTGAATACTAATTACACTCTCAAACAACTATTAATTGTAACTAAATTCAAATGGTATAAAATCTATGATTAATCAATCATTGAATTTTTATACACACTAACACAAAACCATCAGTTTATGCCAGAAATTAGTTTAAATGGCTTTCAGCACACCACTTATATAATTTTGTTAGTTATTTGGGGCGCTATATTTTTATTGAATTTCTTTATACTTCTTGTGTTTATAAAAAGTAAAGAGAAAATCTATTTGTATTATTCTCTTTTCCTGACTTGTTGTTTGGTCGGATCAACGGTTCATATCGTGGGTTTAGGATGGTTTGATGACAGAAGAATTGGAACTATTTTGTATGGAAGGCGGATTTTAGAAAGCTTTACCTTCATCGCCTTATTTTTCTATTGTGTTTTTTCAATCAATTTATTAGAAATCAAAAAACAAGATCCAAAGTTGGCCAAATGGATTACACTTTTGGCGTTAATCACTGCTATTTACGGAATTTTGTATTGGCCGCTCTACCCTTTCATCAAAGACATGGAATTTAGTTTTTTCATGATTTCCAGAGCGATAATTATGCCTATGTGTTTGGTAGCTATCATTAGGGTCAGCTATAAAATTCAATCGATTTTCAAAAATTATTTCATCATTGGAAGTGGATTTTATTTTACAGGCGCATTCTTGGCAATATTTAGAGAAACAAATATTCAGATTCCATTCAAAAGTTTTTATAGCATAAGTTCAACCGCTTATTTTCAAGCAGGAATTTTCTTCGAAGTCATTTGTTTTACTTTGGCGCTTAGCCTAAGAGTTTATTTAATTTATCAATCCAAACAAGACAAAACAAAAAAAGAAAGAGATTTGGCTTTATCGAAGGTTTTGGCTTCACAAACCCAAAACAATTCTCATTTGATTTTCAATAGTCTAAATGTGATCAAATATCTCATTCAAACCCAAAAAAAAGAAGCGGCACTGTCTCAACTGTCGATTTATAGCAAATTCATCAGAAATATCATCGAATCTGCTCAAAAACAACAAATTAGTTTAAGAAAAGAAATAAGTATCGTAAATTCGTATTTGGAATTAGAAGCCACTCGATTGGATTATTCTTTCGATGACAAAATTTATATAGACAATGCAGTAGATTTAGACAGAACCATGTTACCACCAATGTTGTTGCAATCTTTTGTAGAGAAATTTATTTGGAAAAGAAATTATTTAAATCCTAACTTTTATATTTTTAAGAATGATATCAATGAAACCATCATACTTTTGATCAATGAAACGCTCAATTTCACTTCTAATGAAGAACTTAATGAATTTATCGAAAAAAATTACGAATTCCTCAATTACAAAAACGAAAGAATACTTTTATACAATAAAAATCATAACGAAAAAATCTATTGCTACCACTCCAATCAAATAAATAATGCTTCTCAAGATTTCAGTATTTGCATTAAAATTAGTGACAAAAATCATGGATTTTCAAATAATTAACTTAACTTTTAACTGACATTTAGAGAACCATATTTTATAATGTTTTATCAATTAAAAAATACGTCAAACCTTATACAAAAGCTAATTGTAGCATTTGTCATTTATTTTGTATTGTTTCCTACTCAATTGATGGGACAACTGATCAATGCAAAGTATAATGATGAAATCAATCAATTGAATAATTTGAGCAATGATTCGATTTACATAGAAACAGCCATGAAAATCAGTAGAGATATTCATAAAAACAATCATTGTGAAGAAGACGAATATCACTTTGCAA
>DEQC01000001.1:0-3005 GCA_002359055.1 Flavobacteriales bacterium UBA3376
AGTCGCCATAAATCCACCATAACTCCAACCGTGAATTCCCATGCGATTACTGTCCACAAAATCCAAGGATTTTAAATAGTCGATTCCAACCAAATGATCTTGCATTTCCACAGTTCCGAGTTGTCTATAAATCGCCTGTTCAAACGCCAAACCTCTATTAGCACTTCCTCTTCCATCCATTACCCAAACCAAATATCCATTTTGTGCCATATAATCGTACCAAAGATTTCCACTGGCAGGAAAACGATTGGTGTTCAATTGTAAATGCGGTCCGTTGTACAAATAAACAATGACTGGATATTTTTTTTCTGGATTGAAATCGATTGGATAAATCAATTTTCCATACAAATCAATTCCATCTTCGGTTTGTAAAGTGATATTTTCAACAGTTGGCATTTGATAATCTACCAAAGGATTTTCGGCTTTCAAAAGTGTTTTAAATAGAGTTTTATCGGTTGACCAAAGATCGATTTGCCTTGGTGATGTTTCATTTGACCAATTATCAATGATATAAGTTCCAGCTGTATTGACCATCGGTTGATGAACACCTGGATTTGCATCTATTCTCTCAATTTCCCCATTTTTCCAATTTACTTTGTACAAATGTCTTTCTTTGGCACCATCTTTAGTTGCAGTAATCAACAATTGATTTTCTTTTTCGTTCATGCCCACAATTTCATTCACCAACCAATGGCCTTTAGTGATTTGATTCAGTAATTTTCCTCTTTTATTGTATCGATACAAATGCATATATCCATCGCGCTGTGAATGCCAAATAAATTCTCTTCCATTTGGTAAAAAATACATAGGATGTTGAGGTTCAACATATTTATCGTGTTTTTCTTCGAACAGAGTTCTAACGAATTTCCCTGAAGAAACATCATATTCGTTCAATTGCATATGGTTTTGTTCTCTGTTGAGGACAGCTATATAAATCGATTTCTCATCGGGCGACCAAGAAATATTGGTCAGGAATTGATCTTTAGGTTCACCGGTTTGTACAAAGATGGTTTCTTTGGTTTTGATATTGTAAATACCTAAAGTAACTTGATGAGAAGTTCTTCCAGCAAATGGATATTTGATGAATTCGTTGGTTGCCGGAACAGTTGACCAATCGACGATTGGATAATCTTCGACCATGGATTGATCCATGCGATAAAACGCTAAATAATTGCCTTCCTCCGAAAAGAAAATTCCTCTATCGATTCCAAATTCTTCTCTGTGAACTGCTTTTCCATTGACGATTTCATAACTACCATCCGAAGTTACTTGATGCAATTGATCGCCATCATAAAGAAAAATATCATTGTCCAAAACATAAGCAAGTGCTTTGGTTTTCGGTTCAAATCTATCATCCTCAGCGGTAGAATCTAAACTCCAATATTTTTTGGAAGAATTCTCATCAGCTTTCCACAACATAACATTCACACCACTTTTATAAAACGCAGTATTTTCGTCTAACCAAGTGAGTCTTGGAATTTTATTGTTCTCAAAATCCTCAGCAAATGCCAAAGTATCGGTAGCGAATTCAGGTAAATTTCTTCTGACCCAAACTTTTTGATCATCTATAGTGATGACTTCCGAATAGGAATCAGTGTTTGGAATCCATTGAACTTGTTCCAAATTATTAACCCTCAAATTTGTCCATAAACCAATCACAGCATCTTGCATGCTGAGTTTTTTGTTTTGAGCAAAGGTCGATGTGCTGAATATTAAGAGTAGAAATAAGAATGTTTTCTTCATTTTTTTAATATTTGATGGCTTTAATTGAACAAAAATCAAAAAAAGAAATGAATTATACTTGAATTAAGTTTATTTAAATTTCAATTCAAATTTTGATTCATGTGAAATACATAAAAACATAGAATTTTCTCGTAAAAGTATAGTATTCACTACACAAAAATGTATAGTTAACCAAAATTCATTAATTTTGCGACTCAAATATACTATATGATTCATTCAATGACCGGTTACGGAAAGGCAACTGCTGAATGTACTGATAAAAAGGTAACAGTTGAAATCCGTTCATTAAACAGTAAAAATTTAGATATCAATACCAGAATTCCTTTGCTTTATCGGGAGAAAGAGCTGGAAATTCGCAAACTTTTGTCCGAGCGATTACAAAGAGGAAAAGTTGATTTTTCTATCAATACAGAATCGACCGCCGCCAACAAAAACCAAGAGTTAAATCACGAAGTGATCAAAGCTTATATGCAAGAATTCAAAGAAGTGGTTTCAGATGCTTCAGACATTGAATTATTGTCCATAGTGATGCGTTTGCCGGATGTTTTGAAACATAGTAGCGATTCGATTGATGATGACGAGTGGAAGATTGTTACGGATTTGATGAACCAAGCGATTGACAATCTCAATCAATTTCGATTGGCAGAAGGTTCGGCAATTAAAGAAGATTTCATCAAAAGAATTAAAAACATAGAACAACTTTTATCGGAAGTTTCACCTTTTGAAAGCGAGAGAATAGTTACTTTGAAAGAGCGATTTTTAAAGAATTTAGAGGAATTAGATACCGAATACGATCAAAATCGCTACGAACAAGAATTGATTTATTATATCGAGCGATTGGACATAACCGAAGAAAAAGTTCGTTTGGCGCAGCATTGCAAATATTTTATAGAAACTTTGAATACCGATCAATCCGAAGGGAAAAAGTTAGGATTTATCTGCCAAGAAATCGGTAGAGAAATCAACACTTTAGGATCAAAATCCAATCATTCAGAACTTCAGAGAATCGTGGTTCAAATGAAGGATGAATTAGAAAAAATCAAAGAACAAATACTCAATATATTATAATTTTCAGTGACAACTTCAAATAAATTAATCATAGTTTCGGCCCCATCAGGTGCTGGGAAAACAACTTTAGTCAAGCATTTATTGTCTTCTACAGATGATTTAGAATTTTCGATTTCTTGTGCCACTCGTTCGCCCAGAGAAAACGAAAAACATGGCAAAGATTATTATTTTATTTCCATAGAAGATTTCAAACA
>DEQC01000001.1:3069-20149 GCA_002359055.1 Flavobacteriales bacterium UBA3376
ACGCTCAAATCTGAAATCGATAGAATTTGGTCCAAAGGAAAATCGGTAATTTTCGATATCGATGTGGTTGGAGGAATTAATTTGAAAAAAAATTATCCAGAAAATTCATTGTCGATTTTCATTATGCCACCTTCGATTGAAGAATTGGAAAATCGTTTGAGAAATCGTCAAACCGAATCTGAAGAAAAGGTAAAAATGCGCATAGAAAAAGCCGAAAAAGAATTGATGATGGCAAAGAAATTCGATGTGATTTTATTGAATGATTCACTCGAAAAAAGCCAAAAAGAAATCGTAGATACAGTGAAGCAATTCCTTGCTGAAAGTTAAAAACCACTTTTTTAGAGAAATTTAATTCATTTAACAAATTGTTGAGATTTAATCTTAACATATGTCAATGTTTGGGCAAGGTATTTGCTATAATTTTGCCTTGTTAAAACAAAAATAATACAATGAAAAAAGTAATTTTAAGTTTATCATTTATTGGTATGGCTTTTTTAGCTTCATGTGGAGGTTCAGCTGAAACAGTTGAAGCAAATGATGCTCAAGAAGTAGCTACAGCATCTGAAAATGCTCAAGCTTATGCGATTAACGCTGATGAGAGTTCAATTTCATGGAGAGGATTCAAAATTTTCCAAGATCCTACAAAACCTGAAACAGGCCATCATGGATTTATCAAATTCAAATCAGGAGAATTGACTTTCAACGAAGGTGTTTTAGAAGCAGGTTCATTCATTGCTGATTTAACAACTTTAGAAAGTGTTGATTTGAACGATGATCCAGATAGCAAAGCTGATTTGGATGGACATTTAAAATCTGAAGACTTCTTATTTGTTGAAAGTTTCCCAGAAGCAAAATTTGAAATTTCTAATGTTAAGTATTTGGAAGAAGGAGACTTCAATACTGAGATTTCTGGTAACTTAGATTTTAGAGGTGTTCCTAAAAACATTACTTTCAAAGCAAACGTTAAAGAAGAAAATGGTGTGGTAAGCTTCAACACTGAAGAAATCATGATCAATCGTCAAGATTTTGGAATTGATTTCAGAGGAGGTGGAGATAGCATCATCAAAGATGAGGTAGCTTTGCAAGTTGAAGTTAAAGCAAATCAAGCATAATAACATCAATATCGTTTAGATACACGATTTATTCATAAATAAAACAGCACAGATTTAATATTTGTGCTGTTTTTTTTTGTCTTATTTACTTTTGATGATTTTACAACTTTCCCAGAACAATGTTGGTCGGCAAGTGTAGATAATGCAATTATGGCAAGTATTGTAGGCGAAGATGATAAAGCACTTCAAGTGTATAGCTTCTTCTCAACTGATGATATTTATATCGTTTCTCCTCCAGTTTCAACCATCAATGGACAATATGTTTTAATTTTTGATGTGGAAGCATTTAACGATGATGCGATGATTCAAATCGGTTCTTTGTCAGATCCTACAGATTATTCTGATTTCTCAGCTGTTGCAGATCCTTTTGTTCCTCAAGCAGGTGAAACTTATACATCAGATGCTTTGCCAGCAATAGATGGACACAAATATGTTGCGATTCGATTCATTCCAAACTCTGCTCACAGAAGCATTACCATTGACAATGTTGAATGGAACACTTCATTGAACACAGTTGAAATCGATAAAAATCATGTGAAATTATATCCAAACCCAACCCAAGATATCGTAAATATCAATACTGATTTAGACTTAGAAAAAGTTGAGGTTTACAATACTTTAGGTCAAAACGTTTTTGTTGGGAAAGTTATAAATAATACCATCGACCTAAGCACACAACCAAAAGGTGTTTATATTGTTAGAATACAAACAACCGATGGACAAACAATGAGTTATAAGCTTATTAAAAAATAACTGACCTAACTCTTTTTTGAATCCACCTTGATACCAAAATCAAGGTGGATTTTTTTTTAAATTTTTATTGAATTTCAACAAAAATCAGCCATTGAAAAGTCCATCATTCATTGCAAACATTAGCTCAACTGAAATTCTCTAATCGATATTTTAACCAATTTTATTTTCAATAAGCTTCGCTTTATTTTATATTATCTTAACTTTAATGATTCAATTTAAATTAAGATAAAATGAAAATTATAGGTCCATTTAAACAAATTCTTACTTTGTCCAATATTCCTTACAAAGGAGCAGTCAAAGACGAGCAATTGGAAATTTTAACCGATGCTGCTTTGGTTGTAAAAGATGGAAAAATTGAGGATGTAGGTGAATGGTCAACCATCAAAGAAAAATATCCCACCGCTCAAATCGAAGAAATAACCGATGATCGAGTATTACTTCCAGGGTTCATCGATAGTCACACCCACATTTGTTTTGGAGGAAAACGTTCAAGGGATTTTGCGATGCGATTGAACGGTAAAACATATTTGGAAATTGCCGAAAGTGGTGGTGGAATTTGGAGTACAGTTACAAATACTCGAAAAGATTCGATGGAAAAATTGAGCGAATCTGCATTGATGAGAGCCAATCGTTTGATAGAGAATGGAGTGACTACCATAGAAGTCAAAAGTGGTTATGGCTTGAGTATAGAAGATGAATTGAAGATGTTGGAAGCCATACAAAAGTTGAAAAATTCTACCCGAGCAACCATAATTCCTACATTTTTAGGAGCTCATATGAAGCCAAGAGATTTTGAAGGAAGTGATGCTGAATATTTACAATTATTGGTCGATGAAGTATTTCCGATCATTCAAGAAAATGATTGGGCCAATCGAGTGGATATTTTCACCGAGCAAACTGCATTTAGTATAGAAGATAGCCGTGAATATTTACAGAAAGCCAAGGAATTAGGTTTTGAATTGACGGTTCATGCCGATCAATTCACCGCGGGTTCGAGTATTATGGCGGTAGAACTCGGAGCGGTTAGTGTGGATCATTTGGAGTTTTCTGGCGAAAAAGAAATCAAAGCCATAGCTGATTCAAATACAGTTGCAGTTGCTTTACCAGGCGCGTCTATTGGTTTGGGTATGCAATTTACACCTGCAAGAAAATTATTGGATGCAGGAGCTTGTTTGGGTATAGCATCGGATTGGAATCCAGGTTCAGCTCCTATGGGCGATTTGTTGACACAAGCTTCTATTTTGGCTACTTATGAAAATTTATCCATGGCTGAAGTTTTGTCTGGAATTACATTTAGAGCAGCCAAAGCTTTGAATTTAATGGATAGAGGGAAAATTGAGAAAGGACTTCAAGCAGATTTTGTTTCCTTTCCGACCGATGATTATAGAGACATTATCTATTATCAAGGACAATTAAAACCGAATCAAGTTTGGTTGGCTGGTGAATAAATTGGAATAATTATGGCTTGCGTATGGTGGAAAGGAATTAATTAAAATTCAAAATAACATGAAAAAGTCTATAAAATTAATTTTTATGGCATTGTTTATATCATGTTCTACACCATCGAAAACGGAGGTGGATTTATTGATCAAGAATGCTGTAATTTATAAAGTGGATGATGAATTCGCTACAGCTTCTGCTATGGCGATTAAAGACGGAAAAATAGTGGCGATCGGACATGGTGAAGATGTCATCAATAAATACACTTCCAAGCAAGTTTATGACGCAGAAGGAAAGACCATAATTCCAGGTTTTATTGATGCTCACGCTCATTTGTATTCACATGGTTTGAAAAAATTCAATGTCAATTTGGTGGGAAGTGAAAGTGTGGATGAAGTTTTGCAAAGAATTTTAGATTTTCACAAAGAAAATCCAACCAATTATATCCGTGGATATGGATGGGATCAAAACAAATGGAACAACAAAAATTTTCCTACCAAAGAACTATTGGATTCGTTTTTTCCGAACATACCAGTTGTTTTGTCACGAATTGACGGACACGCTTTGTGGGTGAATTCTAATGCTTTGGACTTGGCTGAAATTAATTCATCTACCAAAATGTCTGGTGGTGAAGTAATTTTGTCAGATGGGGAACCTACAGGAATTTTGATCGATGCTCCTATGCAATTGGTTTATGACGCTTTTCCAAAACCCGATCGAAGAACTGAAATTCGTGCTTTATTAGAAGCAGAAAAAGAAGTTTTCTCTTATGGATTAACCACAGTGGTTGATGCAGGATTGGATAGGGGAATAGTTGAATTGATCGATAGTTTACATCGGACAGGCGATTTGAAACTTAAGGTTTATGCTATGCTCAACAATACACCTGAAAATCGTAAACACTTTTTAGAAGTTGGAGTTTCTCAAACCCAGCGTTTGAACATTCGTTCATTCAAAGTTTTCACTGATGGAGCTTTGGGTTCAAGAGGTGCATTGATGAAAAAGGAATATTCCGATATGCCAGGTCATTATGGATTTTTGGTAACGCCTTTGGACAGTTTAGAATATTTAGCGAATTTATTGGCAACTACAGATTTTCAAATGAATTCTCACGCCATAGGTGATTCTGCCAATTGTAGCATGTTGAGAATTTATAATTCAGCATTGAAAGATTTGGAAGATAAACGTTGGAGAATTGAACACGCACAAGTCATTTCACCAGGTGATTTCGATTATTTTTCGGACAATATCATCCCTTCCGTTCAACCTACTCATGCGACCAGCGATATGTATTGGGCTGAAAATAGAATTGGTGCAGAACGAATGAAAGGCGCCTATGCTTATCAAACTTTGTTATCGAAATCAGGAAGAATAGCATTAGGAACAGATTTCCCAGTGGAAGCAATCAATCCTATGTACACTTTTTATTCGGCAGTTGTACGCAAAGATTTGCGTCAATATCCAGCCGATGGATTTTATAAAGAAGAAGCTTTAAGTCGAGAACAAGCTTTGAGAGGAATGACGATTTGGGCGGCTTATGCCAATTTTGAAGAAGAAGAAAAAGGAAGTTTAGAAGTTGGAAAATGGGCGGATTTTATAATATTGGATAAGGATTTAATGAAAGTGGACGATGATCAATTGCCTACAATCAAAGTTTTGAAGACTTATGTCAATGGAGAAAAAGTTTTTGATCGAAAATGAAGCAAAATGTATTCGTTTTCAAAAGCTGTTTTCAATGATATATTTTTTACGATATTTGTCTAACTAAAAACCATATCCATGAGATTAGAAAAAGGGCAAACCTTAGGTGAATTTATAATTGAAAATCAAAAAGACTTCAAATATTCATCAGGTGAGCTGACAAGATTGTTGAGTTCCATTAAATTAGCTTCAAAAATTGTCAACCAAAAAGTCAATCAAGCCGGTTTAACTGATATTCTTGGGACTTTGGGCAAAGAAAATATTCAAGGAGAAACCCAACAAAAATTAGATGTATTTGCCAATGAAGTGTTCATTCGAACGCTTTCACAACGCGAAGTTGTTTGTGGAATTGCTTCAGAAGAAAATGATGACTTCATTGAAATTCAAAGTTGTATCAATTCTGAAATGAGCAAATATGTCGTATTGATAGATCCTTTGGATGGCTCTTCCAATATTGATGTAAACGTTTCTGTAGGAACTATTTTTTCGATTTATAGACGAATTACTCCAGCGGGTACACCTGTACAATTGGAGGACTTTCTACAACCGGGCAATGCACAAGTTGCGGCGGGTTATGTTGTTTATGGAAGTTCGACCATGTTGATTTTTACCACTGGTAATGGAGTGAATGGATTTACACTCAATCCATCGATAGGAACTTATTATTTGTCCCATCCCAATTTGAAAATTCCTGAAGAAGGAAATATTTATTCGATCAATGAAGGAAATTATGCGCACTTTCCACAAGGCGTGAAAGACTATTTGAAATATTGTCAAGCCGAAGAAGATGAAAGACCTTATACATCTCGATACATAGGTTCATTGTGTGCGGATTTTCATAGAAATATGATCAAAGGAGGAATTTATATTTATCCGTCAGGAACAACTTCACCCAACGGGAAATTGAGATTGCTGTACGAATGTAATCCAATTGCATTTTTGACAGAACAAGCCGGAGGAAAAGCATCCGATGGTTTCAATCGAATTTTAGATATACAACCCAAAGAATTGCATCAAAGAGTACCGTTTTTCTGTGGATCAAAAAAGATGGTCGAAAAAGCAGAAGAATTCATGAAAAATTAAGACAGAAAAAAAGCCCGTTATTGAGACGGGCTTTTAATCTTAATTAACACATGAGAACAATTTATTTTACTAAATCTAATTAGTAATAAGCAATGAACGTGCCAAACTATTTCGAGCCAGCTTTTAATCCACTGAAATTTCTCATGTTTTACTGTTAAGTTTTAGTTAAGAAATGTTAATAATGCTGAATATCAAATGATTAAATAATTTTCTGTAAAATCATTTAATTTTCTCCATTTTTGTTTTCATTTTCCAATTTTTTTATCAATTCTGCTTGGAATTCTTCCAAAACTGGCTTGACAGTTGACTCAGGTAAATCGCTAATTCTTATGTACATTAACCCATCAATTGCATCATTGAATTTAGGGTCAACATTGAAACCAATTAGCTTAGCATTTTGCTTGATGTACTTCTTAATTAAAACTGGAACTCTCAACATATTCGGTTCTAATTCATCGATCAATTTATCAAATTTGTTCAAATCCGCTTCTGCTGCATCAAAGAAAAATTCCTTGTCAGCATCTTTCAATCTTACTTTGAACTCATTTTTTGGCCTTACAAATTGTGCAACGTACGGATCATAATAGTGCGATTTCATAAATTCAATCATCAAAGATTTAGAAAAATCAGAAAATTGATTGCTTATACTGACACCACCGATAATGTATTTGTGCTCAGGATTTCTAAGTGTTACGTGTACAATTCCACGCCACAACAAAAACAAAGGCATAGGTTTTTGCTGATATTCCTTCACTATAAACGCACGACCCATTTCTATACAACGACCGAAAAAGGGATGTAAATCAGCATCAATGTTGAAAAGCTCACTCAAATAAAATCCTTTGAATCCATATTTTTCATAAACTTCCTTGCCCAATGCCATTCGATAAGCTCCAACAATTTTTTGTTGCTCGTTGTCCCACAAAAATAAATGTCGATAATATAAATCGTATTGATCCAAATCCACTTCTCGATTTGTACCTTCTCCTACATCTCTGAAAGTAATTTCCCTCAATCGACCAAATTCTCTTAAAATATTTGGAATTTCCTCTGCTGAAGCAAAATAACATTCATAATTATTGTTCTTGAACAACAGTCCCTCTTCCTTTTTTCTTAGATTTTCTATGTCAAAAAGAATTAAATCCAAAGGTGTAGCATCTATGATTTCCTTCGGTTTTCTTTCCCTAACATTGATCGCTATCGAAGTCGGAATCTTTAGATTATCGATCAGATAATTTCTTTTGTTCGAATAAAAAGTAGCCAACGAATAAGTTTTCTTTCTTAGAAAATATTTATAATCTTCGATATTTTTATATTCGTTTTGATGTTTAGGAAGTATAGGTTTTCCAATTCTAATTTTTATGGGTTTGGTCCTTGGTCTAACCAATTCTCTTGGCAATAAAGCAGTTCTCAAATCATCGTATCTTCCTGCCAATTGATAATACAGCGGACTATTTTTGGCATGAAAATACATTGGAATCACTGGAACATTCATTTTTTTAACTAATTTAATGGCAGTTTCTTGCCATTCTCGATCAGAAATTTTCCCTTTTTCGTTTTTCAAAGAAACTTCACCTGCCGGAAAAATCCCTAAACAACCATCGTTTCTGATGTGTTTGATGGCTTCTCGCATACCTGAAGTACTATCAAAAACTTCTTTACGCGTTTCGAATGGATTGACCGCAATGACCATAGGTTCCAAAGGTTTGATTCTGTGCAACAAAAAGTTGCCCATCACTTTGAAATCAGGTCGAACTTGCCCGATGATGTGCATCATCAAAATTCCATCCAAGGCGCCCAAAGGATGATTGGCGACTATGATAAAAGGACCTGTCTTTGGAATTCTTTTTAAATCAACTTCATGTAATTCATATTGAATATCCAAGTCTTTTAGAACATAAGACAAGAAATCTTGGGCATTCAAATGAATTCCTCCTGCATACAAACGGTTCAAATGATTGACTCCTGCAATCGATTTGAAAAACCAAGCGATTGGATAACCAAAAGGCCCGATTTTGTTAAGCCCAGAGGCTTTCAAAATATCTTTGGTGCTGATCAAAGCCATTATTCCCTAACAATTAATTGTAAAGTGTTTTTAATAGTTTGTCTTAGCAATTCTTTTCCTCTCTTGAAATTACTCTCTAACTCTTGGTTGAAATGCCTAAACGTATATAAAGATACATTTTTTTCCCAATCGATTTTATAATCTTCGCTTAGCATTTCTATAAGTTTTTCGAGTTGATTGAATTTATCTTCTAAACAGAGCGATAAAGTGATGGCTGAATTTTGCATCAAATTGACTTTAATTTTCAAATCCGCCAATTGGTTAAATACTTGACTGATTTTATCTTCGGTTATGAATGAAAAATCGGCCGTCGTTAAAGTCAAAAGATTTTGATTTTTTTTGACAATATAACACGGAACATAAGGTTCCAAAGCTGAACCGTTTTTAATTTCCGTTCCTCTGGAAGTCGGTTCAATAAAGGATTTTACATAAAATGGAATTTGCTTCTGACGCAATGGTCTCAAAGTTTTTGGATGAATCACAGATGCGCCATAATAAGCCAATTCAACTGCTTCTTCGTAAGAAATTTTGTGAAGCAATTGTGCACCTTCAAATTGCCTCGGATCCGCATTCATAACTCCAGGAACATCCTTCCAAATTGTCATACTGTCAGCATTCAGACAATAAGCAATTATGGCAGCCGTATAGTCCGAACCTTCTCGACCCAAAGTTGTGGTAAAGTGATTTTCATCCGAACCAATAAATCCTTGAGTGATGTAAAATTTATTTAAATCTAAAGTTTTGAAATTTTCCTCTGTCTTTGTCCAATCCACTTGACCTTCTCTGTAAGTATCGTCGGTTTTAATAAAATTCCTAACATCCAACCAAGTGTTTTCAATGCCTATCGAATTCAAATATTCACTCACAATTCGAGTGGAAACCAATTCTCCTAAACAAACGACTTGGTCATATACGAAATCATAATTTGGCGATTTATTCCTCTCAAAAAAATCGTTTGTTTCATCGAAATGAACTTGTATTTTGGATTTAATTTTGTCTGGATTTTCAAACAATCCATCGATGACCTGAAAGTGATTTTGTTTGATTTGATCCAAATGAGTTTGGAAATCAGCTGCTTCAAAATAAAGTTTAATCACTTCTTCCAAAGCATTGGTCATTTTTCCCATAGCAGAAATTACCATAAAACAATCGTTAAAACCATTGGTTTTCAATACATTTGCTATGTTTTTTACACTATCGACATCCTTTACAGATGCACCACCGAATTTAAATACTTTCATCCGAAAAACTGATTAATAAATCTTGGCAAAGATAGACATTGTTGCTTTATGGATAAACAACTCGACCGGTATAAAGTTGTTCTATCTCTATATGCTCAGGTGTGTTTTTTAACACCAAATCTCCTGTACTCAGCAATTTACCCGTGATTTCTAACACAGGAAAAACTATCATATCATTGCTACTTCTATGAAAAACATGAATTTTTTGAGCTTTCAAATGCTCGGCTTCTAATCGTACATTGGATGCCCAGAAGTTGACCGATAATTGTTGGGTTTCTCCTTTGATTTTATAAACACTCGAAACATTGCTGTTGATATTTAATTCAAGATTTTCAATCCAAAGATCGAATTCAGAATAAGCGGTTTCGTCTATGATTCCAGATTCTAAAGTCAAAGTCGGAAAAGTCAAAACCCCATCGGATTTTACAGAATATTGAGAAGCGGAATAGATTTTATTCAAATTGGGAATTTCGATAAAAACTTTGGCGGAATGATAATTCCTAAGAATTCCACAATTGCTTTCTTCTTTAATAAACAATTCATTATCAATAACTTCAAAGCTTACATTGTCGATAAGATTTTCTCCATAAACCAATTTTACCTTTTGTTCATCGGTTTGTTTGATGATTAATTCTATTCCTTCAGAGATATTTACTTTATTGAATTCATCGACCAATATCAATTCAGTTTTTGATTTGCCTTGACTTTTAAAACAATCCATTCCACTTTCAGAATCACAACTCCAAATCAGTACAAAACTCAATATGTAAATAAAATTTTTCATTCAATGAATTATAATCTCAATCCGACTGATAAATCAAAAGCTTCAGCTTTGGAAAAATGAGTTTTTAAACCCATTCCTGCAAATATTTTCGGATGAAAATAATATTTCAAACCGATGTGCTGATAAACGGCTTGATTGGCTTTGTATTCATCGTGAAGATAATATCCAAATTGTGCTTCAAAAGACAAACGATTGATAAAAAGTTCATATCCAGCGAAAATTCCTACTCTTTTATAATCCGTATTTGGACTAATTCCTAATTCAGGAAAAGACACTGCCATCATTTCAATTTCCTTTTTGGATTTCATCGATAAAAACAAATCCAAGCCCAATTGAAGTGCACTCGACTCAGTAAATTGTTTATCGGCATGAACCGCTATAAAATAAAATGGGTGTTGTCCACTTCCAATGATATTGCTTTCGTGAATTCCACTTCTCAAAGTAACTGAATATTTGATGGGTCGATAAAAAGTCGAATCTTTGGGTTCTCTGATGCGATAATTTCTTTCGTTTGTATGGTCAAATGTATAGTGCAAACCGATATTTGCTCCGACTGTATTGATACTCGTATTTGGTGTTTTTATAGTTCCGTTGGAATGATGAATCAAGAAAGTTCCTGCTCTCAATCCTAAACCTTCCCAAATGTTTTCTTTTTGAAAATTGAGCATAAAAAAAGTAGATGGCATGATTTTAGTTCCAAACGCAAGATTTTTATAATTTTCTTCTTTGTGGTAAGGATTTGTGTTGTAAGCAAAACCTTGACCCACTCTTAGTTGCAAATTTCTTTTTAAAAAATAAAAATTATAATGTGCGAAAATTCCATATAGATCACCCAAAGTCGGATTGTGGTTGTTTTGGTAATGAAAAGTAAAACCGATGTCTGGATAATTCAACCTTCTTTGCCATTCTTTATCTCCAAATGTTTTTTGTTGAAAAGAAAGAAAAACACCTTCGGGATGAGCGCTGATCAAATGTTTAATTTTTTCGGAATGCGGAAGTATGCTGCTGTAATAATAATTGACATCCAATGAATATTGAGGTTTCTCAGTTTGTGAAAAAACCAAAACGTTCAAAAATAAAACGATGTAAAATATTCTTTTCATAAGGATTTTCAAAAATAGAATAAAAATCAATCAGTCTAAAAAATTTGTAATCGAATTAAGAGTCAATCATTGAAAGTTGTATGGATTGCGAAAGAAAATCTGAATCATTTAAATAATTTAAACGAAGACTTTTTTATATCAAATTAAGTTTTAAATTTGCTTATTCAAAATCAAACTTGATGGTACAATTTTTAAATACAAATTGGTGGTGGCAATCGTTTAAATCAGACGATTGGCTGTTGCATTGTATATATAAGTTGTATTAAAAAATACTTTTACAATTGAAACATTAACCGTCTGAATATGCATTCAGGCGGTTTTTTTATGCCCAAAAATTAAGTTTAACCCAAAAAATTTATAAAAAATGAAAAAGAAAAAATTTTATTTAGAAGAGAATCAAATGCCGAGACATTGGTATAACATTGTGGCTGACATGCCGAACAAACCTTTGCCTCCATTGGATCCAAAAACATTAGAACCAATTGATCCAGATGCTTTGAGAGCGATTTTCCCAGATGAAATCGTTCAACAAGAAATCAGTCAAGAAGCGTTTATCGATATACCAGAGGAGGTTTTAGAAAAGTATAAAATCTACAGACCATCACCATTGATTCGAGCCACAGAATTAGAAAAGGCTTTGGATACTCCCGCAAAAATATATTATAAATATGAAGGAGTTTCGCCCAGTGGTTCACATAAAACCAATACAGCTTTGGCCCAAGCTTATTATAATTCAAAACAAGGAATCAAAAAGATAACGACTGAAACTGGTGCTGGACAATGGGGAACAGCTCTCTCATATGCTTGTGCTCAATTTGGTATCGAATGTGAAGTTTATATGGTGAAAGTGAGTTTCGAACAAAAACCCTATCGAAAATCTATGATGAGTACTTATGGAGCTAAAGTTTATGCTTCGCCAAGTTCAAGAACAAAATCTGGACAAAAAATTCTTGAAGTCGATCCAAACACTTCAGGTAGTTTGGGAATTGCAATATCTGAAGCCATAGAAATGGCAGTAACTCAAGAAAACACTAAATATTCTTTGGGTTCAGTTTTGAATCATGTTTTATTGCATCAAACCATCATAGGCGAAGAAGCAATGAAGCAATTTGAATTGGCAGACGATTATCCAGACATCATCATTGCACCTTTGGGAGGTGGATCGAACTTTGCTGGATTGGCTTTTCCTTTTTTAAGGAATCAATTAAGAAATCAAAAGAAAGTCAGAGCAATCGCAGTTGAGCCAGCATCTTGTCCAAAGTTGACAAGAGGTCAATTCAAGTATGATTTTGGAGACAATCAAGGATTTACGCCTTTGTTGCCCATGTACACTTTGGGACATGATTTTGTGCCGGAATCCATTCATGCAGGTGGTTTGAGGTATCATGGAGCAAGTGTTTTGATTTCTCAATTGTTAAAAGATGGATTGATTGAAGCGAGTGCTTTGCAGCAATTGGAGTGTTTTGAAGCTGGAATTTTGTTTGCAAAAACAGAAGGAATTATTCCAGCTCCTGAAGCTACTCATGGAATTGCTCAAGTCATCAGAGAAGCTAAATTGTGCAAAGAGAGTGGAGAAAGCAAAACGATTTTATTCAACCTTTCTGGACATGGTTTGGTCGATATGCAAGCTTATGATGATTTCATATCAGGTAAGTTAGGAAATCATGAATTAGCCAATCAAAAAATAGATGAAAGTCTATCAAAATTAGAAAAGTTTCAACCCAAAGATTTGATTTGAACAAATCTAATTTCTCATGTTTAACTGCCTTTATTGTCTGATCGATAAGGGCAGTTTTTTTGTTTGAATGTTAATTTCACTAAAGTATTCTTAAGAAAATTTAGCTTCGATTAAAAAACCTTATTTTTGTCAATTACAAAACATAAAAATTTATTTCAATGAAATTCAATACAAAAGCTATACATGGTAATCAACATCCGGAACCTATAACGGGAGCAGTCATGGTTCCAATTTTCCAAACTTCAACTTTCGTTCAAAGCAGTCCTGGAGTCCACAGCGGATACGAATATTCGCGTGCAGCGAATCCAACGCGAACGGCTTTGGAAGAATCTTTGGCGAGTATAGAAAACGGAAGCAATGGATTTGCATTTGGTTCAGGTTTGGCGGCGACTGATGCTGTGATGAAATTATTGAATCCTGGTGATGAGATCATTGCAATGGATGATTTATACGGTGGTTCTTATCGTATGTTTACACGTATTTATGAAAAATACGGATTGAAATTTCATTTTGTCGATATGACAAATCCTGAAAATATAAAGGATAAATTAAATGATAAAACTAAATTGATTTGGATAGAAACTCCTACAAATCCTTTGATGAAATTGGCCGATATTCAAGCGATTTCTGATATGGTTCGAGACAGGGATTTATGGGTAGTAGTTGACAATACTTTTGCTTCACCTTATCTGCAAAATCCTCTGGATTTGGGTGCGGATATAGTGATGCATTCAGCGACTAAATATTTGAATGGACATTCAGATGTGGTAGCAGGTGCTTTGGTGGTGAAAGATGAAGAATTAGCAGATCAAATTCATTTTCAATTATTTGCAGGTGGAGGAATTTTAGGTCCACAAGATTCTTATTTGGTTTTAAGAGGAATTAAAACACTTCATGTTCGCATGCAAAGACATTGTGAAAATGGTCAAAAAGTAGCTGAATATTTATCCAATCATCCAAAAGTTGGAAAAGTATTTTATCCAGGTTTAGAAAGTCATCCTCAGCATGATTTAGCCAAAAAACAAATGCGTGGTTTTGGAGGAATGGTTTCTTTTAATTTCAAAAGTGGTTCAGAAGACGAAGCCAGAAAATTTTTAGAAAACCTCAATGTATTTACCTTGGCAGAAAGTTTAGGTGGAGTTGAATCTTTGGCGAATCATCCAGCAACTATGACTCATGCATCGATTCCTGCCGATGTAAGAATCGCAAATGGAGTGACCGATGATTTGGTGAGATTGAGTGTAGGTATCGAAGATATTGATGATTTGTTGAGCGATTTAGAAGCTGCACTTTTTTAATTTAAATAATTGATAAATAAATGGTTAGAGCGATTGTTTACAGTCGCTCTCCAATGCCTATTGGGTAATTCAAAAAATTTGTATGTTTATCGGAAAATTTTTTAACAATGATAAGAGGATTCTGCATTTTATTTTTTCAACTATTATTTATTTTAAGTTTTGCTCAATATCCAGGATACTGGCAACAAGCCGCCGATTATACCATGGAAATTGATATTGATGAAAAGAAATTTCAATACGATGGTAAGATGAAATTGGTTTACACCAATAATTCACCTGACGATTTAGAAAAAGTATATTTACATTTATATTACAACGCTTTTCAACCCGGTAGTGCTATGGATCACCGATTGAGAAATATCGCAGATCCAGATTCTCGCATGGTAACCAAAGGAGCCGATGGCAAACCAAAAAGTAGAATTGCAGAATTAAGTCCGGAAGATATTGGGTTTCATAAGATTCACCACATTCGTCAAAACGGTAAAGATTTGAATTTCGATGTGAGCGGAACCATAATGACAGTACATTTGGCCGAAGTTCTGAAATCTGGTCAGCAAGCTGTTTTTGAAATGGAATGGAAAGCTCAAATTCCTCAAATCATTAGAAGAGGAGGTAAGCATACAACCGAAGGAATTGATTTTTCTATGACGCAATGGTATCCAAAAATGGCACATTATGATCATTTTGGATGGCATTTGGACGAATATATAGGTAGAGAATTTGCGGCACCTTTTGCTGATTTTGATGTGAAAATCAACATTCACAAAGATTATATCATCGGTTCTTCCGGAAAATTACAAAATCCAAATGAAGTGAAAGGTTATGTAAAAGGCGCAAAACAAAAAGTAAATAAAAATAAAACCACTTGGCATTTTAAAGCCGATCAAATATTGGATTTCGCTTGGGGAGCCGATAAAGATTATGTGGTTTCAAAAAGAGAAATGAACAATGGGCCAACGCTTTATTTCTTGAGAAAAAATGATGATAAAATCAAAGAAAATTGGGAAAAGGCAGAAGATATCACCATGCAATTTTTCGATTTTATGAACCAAACTTTTGGTCAATATCCATGGGAAACTTATTCGATCATTCAAGGTGGAGATGGAGGAATGGAATACGGGACTTCGACTTTGATCACAGGCAACAGAAATTTAGAAAGTTTGGTGGGCGTTATTTTTCACGAAGTAGCCCATTCTTGGTTCCAACAAATGTTTGCTATCAATGAAACCGTTCACGAATGGATGGACGAAGGTTTTACTTCTTATGCACATCAGTTAGGGGATTTGTTCATTCAAGGAAAAACAATAGAACCTAATCCGAATTTGGATGCTTATGGAAGTTATTTTCAATTGATTGAGACTGGAATTGAAGAACCAATGAGTTTGTTGGCGGATTATTATGATTATAATTACGCTTACAGCATTCAAGCTTATGTAAAAGGTCAAGTTTATTTGATTCAATTGGGGTATATCATAGGCGATGAAAACTTGAAAAATACTTTTAAAGAATTTTATAATATTTGGAAATTCAAACATCCCGAACCCAATGACTTTACTCGAATTGCTGAGAAAGTTTCAGGTTTGAATCTGAAATGGTATGATAATTTATTTATCAATACGACGAGAAGTATAGATTATTCGGTTCAATCAGTTACTGATCAAGCCATACATTTAGAGAATTTAAGCAATTTTCCTATGCCAATCGATTTGTTTGTCGAATATGAAGACGGAAGTAGAGAACTATTTTACATTCCAAATCTAGAGTTGAGAGGTGAAAAGGAATTTGAAAATTTGGAAATTTACCAAGGAATTAAACGAACAACTTTAGAACCTTGGGCTTGGACCAATCCAAATTATACAGTGGAAGTTTCGAAAAAAGTGAAAAAAGTTATCATAGACCCAACCCAGCGTTTGGCAGATAAAAATTATAGCAACAATATATTTGTTCGTTAAATAAACTTTGATTTACAGGAAAATAGTTGGAATTTCGTGAATTAATCAAATTTAATTCATAAAATAAATGTTATTAGCTGTCAACATCGGAAATTCAAATATCCGTTTTGGAGTATTTGGAGGAAAGGAAGAAATCGTTACTTGGACGCTCAATACAAAACCTTATCGAACAGAAGATGAGTGCTTTGCCAAGTTCAATAGTATGTATGAACCCTTTGGATTTTCGAAAGAAGATTTCGATGAAATCGTCATCGGTTCAGTGGTTCCTCCCTTGACTTCAGCTGTCAAAAATGCTTTGGAGAGGATTCATGGTTGTGAACCTTATTTGGTCGATAGAGAAACGCCTTCTCCGGTGAAGCACAGATCCAAACAAATCGGAACGGATTTGTATGCCAATGCCGTTGCAGCTCATCAATTGTACAGCGGTCATAAAATTGTCATCGATTTTGGAACAGCTTTGACTTTTATTGGAATCGGTCCCAATGGTCAGAGTTTAGGTGTGAGTATAGGACCTGGTGTTGATACTTCTTTGAAGTCTTTGGTGGACAGCACTGCACAATTACATGCCATAGAATTTAAAAAGCCTAAAAGTGTTTTGGGTCAAGATACAGAAAGTTGTATGCAAAGTGGATTTGTCAATGGATATTTGAGTATGATCGAAGGAATGATTGAGCGTATAAACGAAGAGATTGGTGCGAAATCTACTGTTATAGCTACAGGAGGTTTAAGTGGCGTATTTTCGCCTCTTACCGAAAAAATAGATGTTCAAGATCAACTACACACTCTAAAAGGAATAGTGGAATTGTATAA
>DEQC01000101.1:0-1126 GCA_002359055.1 Flavobacteriales bacterium UBA3376
ATGAATCGCCATAGATGAAGCTCGTTTGCATGTTAACATAAAATAAGAAAGGAGTGTAAAAATGAAAGTAAAAGAATATGCTGAAGTATACCAGATTTCGATTACGAATGTGTACAAAATGATTAAATCAGGAGAAATTAAAGCGGTTAAAAATGCGCGTGGTCATTATGAAATCGAGACCGAACGAATCATTTTTCCATATATAAAAGATAGTCTCAAGGAACGTCAAGCGATTGAAGAAGATATAAAAAAATGTAACGAGTTATTGGCCAAGCAACTGAAACTAAATTTGGAATTCAATCGTCTAGTGGATGTACAAGATAGACAAGAAGGTAAAGTACAGGTTTGTCCAGTGAATGCAAATGTCATCTTTCAACAATCAACCATTGCACAATACTTGCATTACAAGCTCCAACGTTTTGATGTGAAAATGAAACCGATTAAAGATAAATATGATTTTTTACAAATGTTGCTTAAAGATATTCCTGTTGAACAATTTAGACCAGCTAATTCTACCATCTCTGTATATTTCGAAGTATCATCCAATATTTTACCGATATTATTAAACCGTTTGATGGAACAAAATTGTGCATTTCATTTTACCATTCAAGATTTATCAGCACTTTCTACTTTAAAAGTCCGTGTATCCGATCATTTGCCTTCAACAGGTAAGTCACAAGAACATCTACTTATTCAATTTCCAAGTAGTTTTACGAGTAAGGGAGATTTTGATAGTCAAGTGCAAGGCCTGAATCAATTTGAAGAAATGCAGATGATTATTGGCGAATTAAAAGCGATGCATCAAAAGAAGAAAGTTTTATGGCAAGAAGCAGATCGTAAAAAGTACTTTGGTTTAGTGTTACAATTAAAAACCTTGCCGATTGATTCATTGAATGCAAAAGATCAGAGTTTCATTCAGCATGTTTATAAAGATACAGGTGGGTATTTAAGTTAAGATTTATGAATTGATGGAATCTACTTGGAGGCGAAATATGAGATTAGGAAAATTACTTGAACAACGCCTACAACTCTCACGCAAAGAATTGAAGCGGACATTTGCCAGAGGGATAGTGAGGATAGATGGCAAAGTAGAGTATTGTGAGACCAGAAATGTGGATAGTCAATT
>DEQC01000101.1:1179-3576 GCA_002359055.1 Flavobacteriales bacterium UBA3376
GTGACAGCCAATAAAGATTCGGCACATGATACGGTTTTTGACTGTTTACAAAAAGAGGATTGGCGCGAGGATTTATGTTTTATTGGCCGGCTTGATCGCAATACAGAAGGTCTGTTGCTACTTACCTCTAATGGGCAGTTAGCTTATGATTTATTGCAACCTGGTAAAAAAGTGAGTAAAGTCTATGAAGCATACTTAAAAGAACCAGCCGAGATGGAAGATATTGCAATATTTGAACAAGGAATTCGGTTTTTAGATGGGACTTTGTGTAAGCCAGCGAAATTAACGATTTTACCGGATAGCCCCCATCATGTGTTACTTGAAATCCACGAAGGCAAGTTTCACCAGGTAAAGAAAATGTTTCTTGCTGTGGGGAAAAAAGTGGAAAGGTTAAAGCGTGTTTCTTTTGGGCCTTTAGTATTACCGACAGATTTGCCAAGTGGGGCCTATCGCAAGTTAACCCTAGATGAATTAAGTCGATTAAAGGAGTACTTTAGATAATGAGATATAATACGTTATTGTTTGATGTGGATGATACGATTCTTGATTTCAAAGCAGCTGAGTTACAGGGCTTATCCAAGTTGTTTGGCAATCATGGCTATGAATTAAGCGATGAACTTCTAAACAGCTATCAAACCTTAAATCAGCAATTATGGAAAGATTATGAGGAAAATAAACGCACGCGTGAAGAAGTGTTAAATACGCGTTTTGGATTATTTTTCGAACAGCTAGGTAAAAAAGTGGATAGTGCGGCTGTAGAAAAAGAGTACCGACAATATTTAAATCAAGGGTCTCAGCGCTTAGGAAATAGTTTAGCCATTGTTTCTGATTTGGCAAAGAAGGCGGATTTGTATGTTGTGACAAATGGTGTGGCTAAAACGCAGTATCAACGGTTAGAGGCTGCCCAATTATTGCCGTATTTTAAAGAAATCTTTGTCTCGGAAACCATTGGATATCAAAAACCACGCATTGAGTTTTTCCAACACGTGTTTAACAAGATTGCACCTGTGGATTTGGAAAAAACAGTCATCATTGGAGATTCTCTTTCGTCAGATATTCAAGGTGGAAAAAATGCCGGTATTGATACGATTTGGTTAAATGCCAATCAGCAAAAGGCAAATATCCAGCCAACACATACAATTCAAACATTAGATGAGATTTATCAAATATTATAATAGAGAACCAGTCCGTACGTTGGGCTGGTTTTTTTAAAAAGAAAAAAGCCTGAATGAATCAAGCTTTTTGGAAATAAGTAGCAACCTTTGTATTAATCAAATCAATTGCGACATGATTTTCGCCACCTTCAGGGACAATCACATCAGCATAACGTTTAGTTGGTTCGATAAATTGGTGATACATCGGTTTAACGACTCCTAAATATTGCTCAATCACAGAGTCTAGGGTACGGCCGCGTTCAACCATATCACGCTTAATTCGGCGGATGATGCGAATATCGTCATCGGTATCCACATAAATTTTAATATCCATTAAATCACGCAAACGTTTATCTTCCAATATCAAGATGCCTTCTAAAATAATAACTTCTTTAGGTTCTTGGATAATTGTTTCAGTACTTCTAGTATGAGCGACATAGTCATATACTGGTTTTTCAATTGTTTCGTAGTTTAAAAGTTTTTCTAGATGTTCGATTAAAAGGTCTGTATCAAATGCAAAAGGATGGTCATAATTTGTTTTTAATCGTTCTTCAAAGGTTAGATGACTTTGATCTTTGTAATAAGAGTCATGCTCTAACATCATAATTGAGTGATTGGGAAAATGATTATAAATGGCTCGACTGACACTTGTTTTTCCACTTCCTGAACCACCACTTACTCCAATAATGATCGGCTTTTTCTTGGACATTTTATTACCTCTTTCACGCTTTTTACACTGCCTTTAATTATAATGAAAATTGTAGTAAAAAGCTAGTTAAAAACAAGAAAAAAGT
Source organism: Flavobacteriales bacterium UBA3376 (assembly GCA_002359055.1). Taxonomy (GTDB): domain Bacteria; phylum Bacteroidota; class Bacteroidia; order Flavobacteriales; family Weeksellaceae; genus Moheibacter. The sequence continues at coordinate 3,128 of DEQC01000101.1, forward strand.
TCGGGAATTAAAGAAAGTGGTTTCGTTCTATTGTTTTTCTAGCAAATGGGAAAGATTTATGGTAAATTAAAAGCATGCGATGAGCCGAATGCTATTGATTTAGCAGACGCAGCCAGCAACACATATACTGCCGGATTGCAGGTGTTGGAGATTTCATTGTGGAAAAGGAAATCTCGGCTAATTTTCTAGTTCTGGATAGCCTACCTCTGATTGATGGGGTAGGTTTTTTTGTTGAAAAAATGATTAGTTCACGAAAATAATTTCAAATTGTGTAAGTACTCAACAGCATTCAATAGTTATAATTTTTCCGTGACTCGATTTGAAAAACATTGGTGTATGATACTCATTATCAGCCCGATTTCTCAAAACATTTGAACGCAATAAAGTATAAATGATTGTCCTCGTTTCATTATATTTGAATCGTATGGTGGTAGATGATTAGAGTTAGT
>DEQC01000056.1 GCA_002359055.1 Flavobacteriales bacterium UBA3376
CCTTCTCCGGTGAAGCACAGATCCAAACAAATCGGAACGGATTTGTATGCCAATGCCGTTGCAGCTCATCAATTGTACAGCGGTCATAAAATTGTCATCGATTTTGGAACAGCTTTGACTTTTATTGGAATTGGTCCCGATGGTCAGAGTTTAGGTGTGAGTATTGGACCTGGTGTTGATACTTCTTTGAGGTCTTTGGTGGACAGCACAGCTCAATTACATGCCATAGAATTTAAAAAGCCTAAAAGCGTTTTGGGTCAAGACACCGAAAGCTGTATGCAAAGTGGATTTGTCAATGGATATTTGAGTATGATCGAAGGAATGATTGAGCGTATAAACGAAGAGATTGGTGCAAAATCTACTGTTATAGCTACTGGTGGTTTAAGTGGCGTATTTTCTCCTCTTACCGACAAAATAGATGTTCAAGATCAACTACACACTCTAAAAGGAATAGTGGAATTGTATAAGTTAAATAAATGATGAATTAATTTTGAATTTCTAACTTTTTCTCAGCAATTAAATGTACATCTTCAATGAATTTCACCAAATCCACTGCATATTGACCATCCAAAACTGAAGGACGATTTTCATTTAAAGCTTGAACGATTTCTTTCATCGCTAAGGGATGGAAATTCTTCACTTCGGTCGAATGTTCAGCTGTTTCGATTTCTTCCTGCATATTGCAATAAACCAATTGATTTAAATATTGATCACCAATTTCAATCGTTCCTTTTTCTGCCAAAATTGTAATTCCACTTTTGTAATTTTTCTCAAAAGTTGAAATGCTAAAAACCATATTTCCTTTGGCTTCATCTGCTTCAAAATCCAAACGTCCACTATCGGCAAACTCAGTAATTCCCTGATGGTTGAAATTGAAAAGCGAGGCGTGTGTACATTTTGTATGCTCGAACCAAAAATTAAGAATATCTATGAAATGAGAAAATTGAGTAAATAAAACTCCTCCATCCATGGATTTGCTTCCACTCCAATCTCTGACTTGATAATAGTTTTTATTTCTGTTCCAATAGCAATGAATATTGACCATATAAATTTCTCCCAATCGATTGTTTTCCAAAAGTTGTTTGACAAATTTTACCGGTGGAGAAAATCGCAATTGCATAGAAGAAAAAACTCTTTTGTTGAATTTTTTAGCAGTTTCTATGATTTCCTTTGCTTCATCAGTTGAAAGTGCAATCGGTTTTTCGATCAACACATGTTTTCCAGCTTTCAGGCATTGTATGGCATGTTTGTGATGCATTCCGTTAGGCGTTGCAATGGCCACAATGTCGGTCTCAGTATCGTTTTCTAAAAAGTTTTCCAAAGAATCATAAGTTGGAATATTTAGATTTTCATCTTCAATTTTTTTATCGATGATGGCAACTAAATCTGCGCCTTGAGTTTCTTCGATAGCTTTTTTGTGGACTTTACCGATGTGTCCGTATCCCAAAAGAGAGAATTTTAGCATTGGATAAAAATTTGGGTAAATATAAGTGTTAATTCCATTGAAAAGTTCTGTACTATTGAATTTTCCAATGGAATTTTATGTTTTTTAGTTCAATTAAGTAAAATCTTCTCCTTTGTTGATTTTCAAATCGCTCACAAAAGCTTTGATGGATTGATCTCTGTCCATTGGGCAAATAAGCAAAGCTTTTTCTGTATCAACTACGACGAAATTATCCAATCCATCGACTATAATCGCCTTGTTTTGAGAAGTATAAATCAATGAATCCTTGGTGTTATAAACCAAAATATGTTTGCCTTTTTTGGCATTGTTATTTTCGTTTTTTTCTGAATTTTCATAAAGAGATTTCCAAGTTCCAAGGTCTGACCATCCGAAAGAAGATGGAATTACATATACATTGTCAGCATTTTCCAGAATTCCATTATCGATAGAAATCATCTGAATGGTCGAATAAATATGCTGAATTTTTTCTTGATCGATGGTTTTAAAAGAATCTATTTCCTTGAAACTATCATACATTTCAGGTAGATGTTTTTTGAAAGAATCAATAATGGTTTGTGCTTTCCAAATGAAAATTCCAGCATTCCATAAAAAATCTCCTGATCGATAAAGAACTTCTGCCAATTCTTCACCAGGTTTTTCTGTAAAAGTTTTTACTTTTTTTAAATCATTTTTCTTTTCATCGGAGAGAAATTGAATGTATCCATACCCGGTATCAGGTCGTGTAGGCTTAATTCCGAGAGTAATTAGTTTATTATTTTTAGAAGATTCATCCAGAGCGAATTTCAATCGATCCAAAAACATATTTTCATCTAAAATCACATGATCAGAAGGAGCGACCACTATATTTGCGTCAGGATTTTGGTCGTAAATAATCAGTGAAGCATACAGATTGCTCGGAGCGGTATTCATTCCGTTGGGTTCACTGATGATTTGATTTTTGGATATTTCGGGAAGTTGTTCCAGAGTTAAATCGACATATTCTTCAAGAGTAACTATATAAATTTGATTTTGAGGAATGATTTTAGCTAATCGGTCGAAAGTCTGTTGTAAAAAGGTTCTTCCAGTTCCTAAAATATCGTGAAATTGTTTTGGATATTCTGAAGTGCTCAACGGCCAAAAACGGGTTCCAACACCACCAGCCATGATTACACCAAAGTTGTTTTTATTCATTTTCATATAATTTCATCTACCAAAGCTTGTCCATTGACCAAGTAAAGTTTATTGGTTTTTATTTCTCTACAAAGATATCTTATTTTTCTTTTTTGCCCTCTTTCATAAACCCTTTTTCCCAATCTGAACTTCTGTCCATAAGAGAGATTTTCAACGAGTTTGAATAAGTCTTCTTTGTCTAAAAACAAGTTTTTATGCAAATCTATATCTGCTCCTACACTTGCTCTTGGATTCAGGGCGTGTTTATAAATATATGGAATCAGCTCTTTGGGATAAGCTTCTATAGATTCTAAAAGCATTTTACCAAAGATCAATTTCCATTCTTTTCCATGAGGTAAAACTCTATTTTGAAATTTTTTGTAAACAAACAAATGAGCGATTTCATGGGTGAGTACAAAGAAAAAAGCATGGCTTTTCAAATTGCCATCAATCGTTATTTGATGTCTGTTATGAGATTTTAAAAACCTATAATCACCAAGTTTAGTTTGCCTACTTGGCAAAATTTTAATAATGATATTTTCTTCTTTGAGCCAGTTAATAACAAATGGTTTTGCAGCTTCCGGAAGAAATTTTTCTAAAGCTTTTAGATTCATTCTGGAAAGTTAGTAAAGTTTCTTTGAAAAAAAGTCTAATTTTGCACCGATGTTGAAACTTTTAGGAATTATAGGCATGTATTTCACTTTCTTGAAGAAAGTGTTTAAAAGACCGCAAGGAATGAAGGTCTTTAGAAAATTGATCATGCGCGAAATTATAGACTTAGGTTTAAGCTCAGTTGGCTTAGTAGCCTTCATATCGCTTTTTATGGGAGCTGTAACCGCTCTACAGATGGCACAGAACTTTCAGGGTGCAGATATTCCTGTTCCTAACTATTATATCGCCTATGCAACCAAGGTAGTATTGATATTAGAGTTTTCACCGACAATTATCTCATTGATTTTGGCTGGAAAAGTTGGATCGTATATTGCTTCAAGTATAGGTACGATGAGAGTTACTGAACAAATAGACGCTTTGGATGTCATGGGGATTAATTCACCTTCATTTTTGGTGATGCCAAAAATTATTGCATCTGTTTTCTTCAATCCGATTTTGATCATGATCAGTATAATGATGGGAGTTTTGGGTGGATATTTGATTGGTGAAGCAACTCAAATGTGGACAACTTCAGATTATATGATAGGTCTTCAAATGCCTATGGCAACGCGATTGTTCGTTTATACTTTTGTTAAAACGATTTTCTTCGCATTTGTCATTGCTACCGTTCCTGCATATTATGGATACAATGTTGAAGGTGGATCTCTTGAAGTCGGACGCTCAAGTACAGATGCTGTGGTTTGGACTTCGGTGATTTTGATTATTTTGAACTTGATATTAACTCAAACCATCCTAAGCTAATGATTGAAATTATAGATTTAAAGAAGCAGTTTGATGATATTGAAGTTCTTAAAGGAATTTCCACTAAGTTCGAATCGGGCAAAACAAATTTAATCATCGGTCAATCAGGTTCTGGAAAAACAGTTTTTCTAAAATGTATGACAGGACTGATCACTCCAACTTCTGGTGGAATTTTATTCGACGGAAAAGATGTGACTAAATTTAGTTACGAAGAACGTCAAGCCATCCGAGGTGAAATTGGAACTGTTTTCCAAGGAAGTGCTTTGTTCGATTCTATGACCAATTTAGAAAATGTGAGATTTCCTTTAGAGATGTTTTCTAAACTTTCGATGAAAGAAATGAATAAACGTGCGGAAGAAATTTTGGAAAGAGTAAATATCTCAAAAGAAGCTATGGTAAAATATCCTTCGGAAATTTCAGGAGGTATGCAAAAACGTGTAGCAATCGCAAGAGCATTGGTCAACAAACCTAAATATCTTTTTGCAGACGAGCCAAATTCTGGACTCGATCCTCAAACCGCTATGGTAATCGATAAACTTCTTCATGAATTGACTGTCGAATACAACACTACTACCATCATCAATACTCACGACATGAATTCTGTGATGGAAATCGGAGAAACCATAGTTTTCTTAAAAGATGGAATCAAAGAATGGGCAGGAGATAAAAATGAAATCTTAACTGCAGACAATGAATCTGTTATAAATTTCGTTTATTCTTCAAAGCTATTCACTAAATTGCGTGAAGTATTATTAGAAGAAAAAAATCTAAAAAAATAAATATTATGAAAAAACTATTTTTAATTGGATTCGCTATTTTATCAATGGGCGCTATGGCTCAATCGGTTGATTTCGGTCTGAAAGCAGGTATGGCTTATAATACGGATAAAGGTGTATTTAAAACGATAGGAGATACTTATGAAACCAAAGGAAAAGGTGCTGTAGGTTTTCAAGCAGGTGCTATGGTTAGAGCTAAATTTGCTGGATTTTATTTGCAACCTGAAGTGCTCTATACGCATTTTAAAAACGAATATAAAGAAGTTGGAGAATCTATTGATGTAAAAAAAGACCGTATCGATATTCCAATCAACGTTGGTAAAACCTTTGCTTTAGGATTGGTACAAGTTCAAACTGGACCTGTTTTCTCATTCAATATTTCTGACAAAGCCAATCATGGATTTGGAAGTGCTGACAAAAAAGATGATATGAGTTTGGGGTGGCAAGTAGGTACTGGTCTTAATTTCAAAAAGTTAAACCTCGATTTGAGATATGAATTTGGACTTGGAAAAACTACAAGTGAATTTATTCAAGGAGCAGCAGGTACTAATTTCAAAACTGAAAATAGAACCAATATGTTGAATTTCACCGTAGGATATTTCTTATAAAAAAATAAAATTTCGATAGAAAACTCCTCGATTTGTAAAGTCGGGGAGTTTTTTATTGAAATAAATTCAATAGTAAGTAACTATCGAATTGTTTATTGATAATCAATAAGTTAAGTGCTTTTAGTAGTTTGTTTCAATGGAGTTATAAATAAACTAAATGGTTTGAAATTCAATAAAGAAGCAAATTTTTTTACCTTTGCAAAGCGAATTTAAGAAAACGTAGATCGTTTAGATTCAATTTATTCATCAAAAAGCATTTTAAGTTTGCTTTTTCTAAAGTATCCCAAATTTATACGGGATTTTGATGATATTTAAAACTGCAGTGATGCAGTAAGAAAAATATAAATTATGCATCAAGAAATTAATATTTATCACAAAGACAATTTGCCTACGCAAGTTGAAAGAAAAACTATTTCAAAATTTTTATTCAATCAATTAGGAAAATACGGTGATCCTCAATCAGATATCGAAGAAGCTATTTCATATGCTTTCGAAGAAAAAGGAAAACCTGGAGGTATAGTAATAACTATAACCGATCAAGAGGAATTGGTTTGTGCGGTTGTAGTCAATAAAACCGATATGAGCGGATATGTACCAGAAAATTTATTGGTTTACATTGCAACTCACGAAAATCAAAGAGGCAAAGGTGTGGGAAAAAAAGCTATGAAAACTGCCATAGAAAATACAGAAGGTAGTATAGCTCTACATGTAGAACATGACAACCCTGCCAAATATTTGTATGAAAAAATGGGATTTACCAACCCATACTTAGAAATGCGCTTAAATAAATAACCATAGTCGTGGCATTCATAACACTCAACGTTAGAAAGTTAAAAGAAAATCACCAAACACTTGACCATTTATTCCAATCAAAAGATATCGAATGGTCTCCTGTAGCCAAACTTTTATGTGGCAACAAATTATATTTAAAAGAATTGATCGATTTAGGAATCAATCAAATCTGCGATTCGAGAGTAACCAACTTAAGAGCAATTCGCTCTTTGGACAAAAACATCGAAATCGTTTATATCAAACCACCCGCAAAACGGAGCATCAAAAGCATTGTCAAATTGGCCGATGTGAGCTTCAATACCGAATACGACACCATCAAAATGTTGTCTGAAGCAGCTGGTGAATTGAATAAAATTCATAAAGTTGTGATTATGATTGAGTTGGGCGAATTGAGAGAAGGTGTTCTAAGAGAAGAATTCGTTGATTTTTACGAAAAGGTCTTTCGATTGCCCAATATTGAAGTAGTGGGAATCGGAACCAATTTAACTTGTATGTATGGTGTTTTGCCCAATGACGATAAGTTGATACAATTGTCGCTTTATACGCAATTGATCGAGGCGAAATTCAACCGAAAAATTCCATACATATCCGGTGGTGCTTCAGTTACTATTCCTTTGATAGAAAGAGGTTTATTGCCCAAAGGAATCAATCATTTCAGAGTAGGAGAAACCTTGTTTTTAGGAACAGATGTTTACAACAATACTTCTTTTGAAGGCATGCACAACGATGTGTTTAAATTGTATGCTGAAATTATTGAATTGAGCGAAAAACCAACGGTGCCTTCAGGTGAATTGGGATATAATTTGACCAATGAGAAAACAGAAATTGATGAAAGTCAATACGGTGAATCTACCTTGAGAGCCATAGTGGACATCGGTTTGTTGGACATAGAACCCAATCATTTGACACCTATAGACGATCATATAGAAATCATTGGTGAAAGTTCAGATATGTTGGTTTTGGATTTAGGTTCAAATCGAGACAATAAAAAAGTTGGTGATTTGATCCGTTTCAAAATGGATTATATGGGAGTTTTAAGAATTATGAATTCTCCTTATATCGAAAAGCGTTTGGAACATTAGGATATCAATTTCACCCAAAATCATTTAA
>DEQC01000002.1 GCA_002359055.1 Flavobacteriales bacterium UBA3376
GAAGATGCTGAAGCCGACGGACGTCTGAAACCAGGAGGAACCATCATCGAAGGGACTTCGGGTAACACTGGAATGGGTTTAGCCTTAGGCGCAATTATTAAAGGATATAAATTGATCTGTGTACTTTCAGACAAACAATCGAAAGAGAAAATGGACATTCTACGTGCAGTGGGTGCTGAAGTTGTCGTGTGTCCAACAGATGTAGAACCTGAAGATCCGAGATCTTATTATTCCGTTTCCAGAAGATTGGCAGAAGAGACTCCTAATTCTTGGTATGTGAATCAATATGACAATATGTCGAATACAGTTGCTCATTACGAACAAACAGGTCCAGAAATTTGGGAACAAACCGATGGGAAAATCACACATTTTGTTGTTGGTGTCGGAACAGGAGGAACTATCTCAGGAGTTGCTAAATATTTAAAAGAAAAAAATCCAAACATTAAAATTTGGGGTGTTGATACTTATGGATCAGTTTTCAAAAAATATTATGAAACTGGAATTTTTGATACAAATGAAATTTATTCTTACGTAACTGAAGGTATCGGTGAAGATATTTTACCTAAAAATGTCGATTTTTCTTTGATCGATGGATTTACAAAAGTTACTGATAAAGATGCTGCGATTTATACCAGAAGATTGGCCAAAGAAGAAGGTATTTTCGTGGGAAATTCAGCTGGTTCAGCCATCAAAGGACTTTTACAATTAAAAGATGAATTTAAAAAAGATGACGTAGTTGTCGTACTTTTCCATGATCATGGAAGTAGATATGTTGGTAAAATGTTCAATGATGATTGGATGCGTGAAATGGGATATTTGGATGAAACTTATGAAACCGCTGCTGATTTGATTCGCAAAAGAAAAGATGAAAAACTGATCACAGCAAAAACTGGAGAATTGGTTTCACATGCAATCGAAAGAATGAGAAATCATAAAATCTCACAATTGCCAATAGTTTCAGACAAAGGTTTTGTAGGTTCAATCAGCCAAGATGATTTAGCGATTTTATATTTTGAGAAGAAGAATTTATCCACTCAAACATTGAAAGGAGTTATGAAAGGTGCTTATCCAATTGTGAAAGAGTCAACTCCAGTAGAGGAACTTTCTCAATTAATGACCGATAATAACAATGCAGTTTTAGTAGAAATGGACAATGGAAAATATCAAATCATCACTAAATTCGATATTGTTCAAGCGATTCAAATTTAATTTTAAATTAAAATAAAACAAAATCGGGCTTTGTTTGAAAGCCCGATTTTTTTATTTATAAATAGGAGTTAAAGTATAACCTTTCTCTTTAAGTAGATTTATCACTCCTTTGTCACCTGCCAAATGACCTGCTCCAAAAGCAATAAAAGTCGAAGTTTCTTTGATTTGATCTTCAATCACAGGAATCCAATTTACATTTCTGTTATCCAATAAATCTTCAAAACTTCCTCCCATCGAATATTCAGCTTCATCGTAACTTCTCTTCGTTTCATCATACAAACCTTGAATATCTTTTGATTTATACAATTCTACTATGTATGAAGTTTGTTTTTCCAACTCGGAAAAATTATTGACCATATAATCAATTGCTTCAATCGATTCTTCTTCGGTTTGACTCATAAACAAATCAATCTGAGTTTGTATAGATTCAAGTCCTTTGATGGATTTAAAATTTTGCATAGCTTCTTGCAAAAACAATAAATCATATCCGCCAGCCGTTTGACAATTCATTCCCATCAAACTCATTTGCATCACAAAAGATTGAAGATTTACATTTTCATACATCGCCAAGTTCGACGACTTTTTTTCTTGTAATAATTTATCAACTTTGTTCGAAAGATCTTCACCCAATTTCTCACTTAAAGCAATTCCATCATTAGAATTTACGATACTCATCATTTCCATCAAAACTTTTGGATCAGACATATCGATTTCCAACATTAAATCACTTGATTTATTGAATGCAGTTCGAATTTCATCTGTCATCAATACATCGCCTTCACAAGCCAAATGAATCGTTCCAAACAGATAAGATGGTGATTCGATTCCATTGCCTGAAATTTCCCAAAGCAGTGCTTTTTCTTTGATTTGTTGGGCATTTAATAGATTGGCAACGATAATAATACTTAAAATCAAAAATTTCCTCATATTTCAATAAATTTATCTTGTAATTCTTTGGTCGGTATCCAGCAAGTATTTTGTTTTCCAAACCATCGGTATCGATTTTTTGATATAATTCTATACACTCCATCTCTGATGAATTTTGGAATCCACAACAAGAAAGATGAAATTTTATAAATTCCTTTCAACTCTTTACCAATTCTAAGCGCAGCATCCGATGAAGTATAGAATTGATTGCCATCGATTAAAATTATAGAATCAAACTCCTCGCTATTTAATTGATTTTCATTCAAAAATCTTTGCCCAAAACCTGATTGCAAAGAAGCGAATTTAAAAACATTCTTTGAATCATTTTTGATTACCTTTTGAACACTTGAATTGCACAAATTACAAACCCCATCAAAAAGTATTATTTTGGATGTTTCCATAAGGTAAAAATACTTACTTTAATTTAACTTTGTAATCAAACCATAAAAAATGTTCGATAATATACTTTACATACCGTTATTTGTAGGACCTGTATTTTTCATCATTGGATATTTCGCTGCAAAAAATCCACCGAAAGACATGAGCAAAGTTTTTGCTTATCGATCTAAAAATGCATTAAAATCACAAGAACATTGGAATTTTGCACAAAACTATGCTTCAAGAGAATTAATGAATTTGGGATTCTTTTTAAGCTTAACTTGCTTGATCGGAAAATTCATTACTCTTGACGCTCAAAACAACTTAATAGCAGGTGTAGCAATGGTAGTTTTCACCATTGTTTTATGGATTTTCAAAGTTGAAAGAGCCATTAAAGATGAATTTGGAAAATAATTTCTAAATCACAACTGCGTTGTGGTCCACTCCCAAACTGATTAAACTTCTGCTGATATCTTCTGTAAACTCCTTAGGACCACAGACATAAAATCTTCGATTGAAATCTCCTATGGTTTCGATCAGGAATTTTCTATCAATTCTTTTTTCTTTAAAACCAATTACACCTTCTCGAGTGAAAACATTTAAGAAAGCTGGACCCAACATTTTGTACAACTCCTCGCCCATTATGATGTCGTCTCTGGTTCGATTGGAATAAATCAAACCTACATTTCTTAAATTTCCACTCAAATAAAGCGCTCTGAAAATTGCTATGAATGGAGTAACTCCAGTTCCACCCGCAATGAAAATTCCCGGCCCTTTGTATTCAATCGTTCCGAAAACATCTCCCATGATCAAAGAATCACCCACCATCAATTTGTTCATTTCAGCTGTTACACCATTATGTTCTTCATAAATTTTAACTATAAATTCAAGATGCGGCCAATCATTCAATGAGGTAAATGTAAACGGTCTTTTGATTTCTTCCCAACCTGGTTTGTTGATCGATAAATAAGTGGATTGTCCTGGTCGATAAACCAATCCTTCAGGTTTTTCTACTACAAATCTTTTGACATTGTGAGCAATATAATCTGTGCTAAGAATTTTCAATACATGCATAAAAACTTCTTTAAAAAGTAAAGTTAAAATTAATTCATTCATAAAAAAATGACTTTGATTTTATCATTATTTTTTACAACAAATAAATTACTCATTTCACTTAGCATATAAAGATTATATATTAAATTTACATAGTTTTCTAAATTCACGAATTCAACTCAATGAAAGTAAAATCTAAATCATTAATTCTATCTGTATTAGCCTTTGTTTTAACGACCATAGTGTTTGTTAATTATATAGGCAAAAACTTAAATGAAAACTCCGAAACAACTTCAGAAGTCATTGAGTTAGAAACTCAAACTGCTCAAACAGATGTACCTACAATTTCATTGGATTTAACTGAAGAAATCGATCAAGAATTAATTGAAGAACCAAATTCAGATGAAATTTGGGATTTAACCGATGAGAAAGTTGTAATTCCTTACCTGAAAAAACATCAACGTTTACCTGATTATTACATCACAAAAGGAGAAGCGAGAAAACTTGGTTGGGTGGCAAGAGATGGGAATTTATGTGAAGTTTTGCCAGGCAAAGCGATTGGTGGAGATAGATTTGGAAATCGAGAAGGAAAACTTCCTAAAAAATCGGGAAGGCAATATTTTGAGGCTGATTTGAATTATAATTGTGGTAGAAGAAATACAGATCGAGTTGTCTATAGCAATGATGGTCTAATTTATCTCACAAAAGACCATTACAAGACTTTTCAAAAACAATAATCAATGGAAAATACGATTTATATAGATTTTAGTATAATTGATGATATCGATGATTTCTATCAACTACTAAAGGAGAAAGTTTCACTTCCTGAGCATTTTGGCGATAATTTAGATGCGTTAAATGATGTTCTAACAGGTGATGTCGAATTGCCAATGCATATAGAATTTGTCAATATGAACTTGATGCAATTGGATACTTTCGAAAATCTTTTGGAATTGATGGAGGATATTGCCAACGAAATCGAAGGTTTTACTTTCACTTATTACTTAGAAATTTATGACAGTGATGAGGAATGGGATTGGGTCGATGAAAGCTATGACAGTGAAGAAGAATAAAATAATCTATTATGAAAAAACTTAAAGTAATTACATCCACGACAAGAGAAGGAAGAAGAGGAATCATAGTGGCTCAATGGATTACTGAATTTGCAAAAAAACATAGTGATTTTGACATCGAGCTTTTGGATTTAAAACAAATCAATCTTCCTTTGATGGATGAACCCAATCACCCAAAATTGCAAAAATATATTCATCAACATACCAAAAACTGGAGTGCAAAAATCGATGAAGCCGATGCTTTTATTATCACTTTGGCCGAATACAATTATAGCATGCCGGCTCCTATAAAAAATGCGATTGACTATTTGTTTGTAGAATGGCAAAATAAACCCTTAGGAATTGTTAGTTATGGAGGAATTTCTGGTGGTTTACGCTCCTCTCAAATGCTTAAACAAGTGGTGACAACTATGAATATGATGCCACTGACTCAACAAGTGATTCTAAATTCTTTTGAAAAATTGATCAACGAAAATGACGAATTCATTCCAACAGAAGCCATTGAAAGGTCAGCCATTTCTATGTTGAATGAACTTGAAAAGTGGGCGGAAATCATGAAAGCTTTGAGATAGTTTTCCTCTACTCCTACTTGCAAAATTCTTTCATTGATTGGATAAGATCAACTTCCTTCGAAAATATTTTAATGAATAAAAGTTGTTTAAAACAGCTTTATCTTAATTTGTTCTCAAAAAACTTTTTATTTTTCCCAAAACTTCTTTTAAATATTTAGTTTATCGAAAAGTTTATTAGATTTGCTATCTATTAACGATAAGTTTATCTTTTTAATAGGGAATTAGAAATTAGAAAAGCAATCAGCTATATTATGGGTTCAAAAAACTTAAGAGAACAGATTTTCAGACATTTAGATGGAGTTGTAACCGTACCAATCGCACTATCACTGCATCAAAAAGGAATACTTGATGAAATCTCTAATCACGATCAATTGGATTTAGATTTAATCAATGAAAAGTTCAAAGCCAATAAAGGTTATCTGAATGTGGCTCTAAGAGTTTTGGCTTCTCAAGGTTTTATAAATTATGAAGTAAACAATTCCACCCAAAAAATTATTATCAGCAAAAATCAAAAAACTGCTGAATTCATCGACAATTTACATTGGTATTATTTGGTAGAAGAATTGACCAAATCGTATGATGTAGAAGAATTTATGGGCAAAGAAGCAGACGGAAATCATCATATTTTTAAGATTTTAAAAGAATTTGTAGATAAGGAAAGTTCTGTTGAACATTCGAATGAGTTAACTCAACAAATGGTCAAACATACAGAGGGATATCTGATGTCACCTATGATAGTCAAATTAGGAATGTCAGGTATGTTTCATAAATATTTTATGGAAAGTTCATTCAGCGCGGATGAATTCCATCAACAACCAGAAGTATTTGATAAGATTTTAAGATTTTTTGCCAACAGAGGTTGGTTCAACAAATTGAATGGACATTATCAATTCACTGAAAAAGGTCTTTATTACGCCAAACGAGCTTCTTCTTATGGAGTTACCGTTTCTTATTTACCGATATTTTTAAATATAAATGAATTCTTATTTGGTGAACCCAATAAATTAAGAGAATCCAATTTAAATTCTGATGAGATTCATGTCGATCGTGTGATGAATGTTTGGGGAAGTGGTGGTGCACTTGCGACTTATTTTAAAGTTTTGGATGAATTTATCATTGAAATTTTCAATCAACCATTAGAATTACAACCCAAAGGAATTTTGGATATGGGATGTGGAAATGGAGCTTTGCTTCAACACCTTTATGAAACCATAGAAAGAAGTACACTGAGAGGAAAACATCTGGACGATTTCCCATTATTTTTGGTTGGAGCCGATTACAATCAAGCGGCTTTAAAAATCACGAGAGCCAATTTAATTGCAAGTGATATTTGGGCAAAAGTGATTTGGGGCGATATCGGAAATCCTGATTTGTTGGCCGAAGATTTAAAGAAAAATTATAATATCGAATTGGAGGATTTACTCAATATGAGGACCTTTTTGGATCATAATAGAGTTTGGGAAGATCCAGGCGACTCAGCCAATTTGATAAGTGAATCCACTGGAGCTTTTGCACACAGAGGTGAATTAATTCCAAACAATAAAGTTGAATTGAGTCTTCAAAAACATTTGGAAAAATGGAAACCTTATGTTTCTAAAAATGGTTTGATTTTAATCGAATTACACACTGTTGCACCTGATATCACAGCCAAAAACATAGGAAAAACTCCCGCAACTGCTTATGATGCTACCCATGGATTTTCTGACCAATACATAGTTGAAGTCGATGTATTTTTAAAAGCAGCAAAGGCCGCCGGATTAAATTTAGATGAAAGTTTGTATAGAAAATTCCCGGATGCTGAATATTCTACGGTGAGCATCAATTATTTTAAGTAAAACTGATTTCGAGTAATGAATTTTTATGTGCAATCGATTGTTAGGAAATTAAATTATCCATAAAACTTGATTGATGAGATAAATAATGATTAATTTTAATTGAAATAATTTAATCAAATACATAAATATGAAAACTCATTATACTAAATCACTTATCATTGGATTAGTTGTAATTTTCACATCATTATTCAACGTATCAGAAGCTTGTACCAGAGTAGTTTACAAAGGGCCAAACAACACTGTAATTACAGCAAGAAGTATGGATTTCACCTTAGAAATCCCAGCCAATTTATGGGTATTTCCCAGAGGAATACATCGAACAGGAGAAACAGGAAAAAACACCATCGAATGGACTTCTAAATATGGTAGTTTATCGACCAGTTCATGGGACATCGCAGTATCTGATGGCATGAACGAAAAAGGACTGGTTGCCAATATGTTATGGTTGGTCAGTTCTCAATATCCAAAATTCTCTAAAGAAGGTGGAACCAAAAAAGGATTAGCAGTTTCTTTATGGGCTCAATATGCTTTGGACAACTTTGAAACCGTAGCAGAAGCAGTTGAGCATTTTAGAAAAGAAGAATTCGTTTTGGTTACGGATTTTATTCCTGGTACAGATAAATTCACTACCGTTCATCTGTCTCTATCTGATGCGAAAGGAGATAATGCTATTTTTGAATATATAAATGGAAAATTAATCATCAATCATGATCCTTCTTATACGGTTATGACTAATGACCCAATATTTTCTGAGCAATTGGCTATCAATGAATATTGGAAAGGCGTTCCAGGAAATATATTTTTACCAGGCACTAATCGCGCAGCGGATCGATTTGTAAGAGCTTCTTATTACATCGACGCAGTTCCTCAAACCGATGATATCCGAATTGCAGTTGCAAGTGCATTTAGCGTCATTCGACAATGCTCAGTTCCTTATGGAATTTCAACCGAAGGTTTTCCAAATTTATCGACTACGAGATGGAGAACAGTTTCTGACCAAAAGAATTTGGTTTATTATTTCGAAGATGCTTTGAGCCCCAATACAATTTGGGTTGATTTAAAGAAATTGGATTTTAATAAAAATGCGGATATTAAAAAATTAAACTTAGACAAAAAACAAATTTATGCTGGGGAAACTTCCTCACAATTCAAAAAAAGTCCACCCATGAAATTTCAAGGAATTTAAAATTTACATTTAATATATGGCTGAATTAAAAACCAAAGAAAATGATGCTGATGTATTTGAATTTATAGAAAATTATGCAAATACAGATCAGAAGAAAAAAGACAGTATAGAATTGATCAAAATCATGCAAGAATTCACAGGTTATCCACCCAAAATGTGGGGATCAAGCATCATAGGTTTTGGTAAATATTTCTATCAATCCGAAAGAAGCAAACAACAAGGACATTGGCCATTGGTCGGATTTTCTCCTCGAAAAACTGCTTTGACACTCTATGTAAATGCAGGTTGTGAAGAACAAGACAATATGCTTGAAAATTTAGGAAAATATAAAATGGGTAAATCTTGTATTTATGTGAAAAAACTGTCTGATATAAACATAGATGTTCTTAAAGAAATCATGCAATCAACCATTGATTTCTTAGAAGTGAAATATGGTAAGATTGGAGAATAACAGATTATTCTCCAATCTATTTTTTTAAGCTTTTAAATAATTTTCTGTGAGAGCTACCCAATAAGCAGCGCCTTTTGTAAGTATTTCTGGATTGAATTTATACTCCGTTGCCTATGAAGCAATAAGTTCCAGACTTTTTTTGTAACATGAATGCAAAATCTTCAGAACCTTAAAAAGTTGGTCCAGGATAATGCGTATTTTCTTCTCAGAAACTGCTATATTCATGATACTGGTTTCGACTCCTAAATCTTCAGTCATTAACGGCGCAATGTTTAGAGTTGTTTGAGCAAAAAGCCAAAAAAGCCAGAACTCCCGCAATCATTCCAAATAAAACTCGGTCATTGCCTTTATAACTTTGTGAATCAATCACTGATTGATTAGCCATAGAAAGAGTTTTTAGAATTTGTATGTATTATAAGGTATGACTTACTTTTCATTCATTATGAAATCTTTACAAGTTTTTTCTAAACTTTTTTCAAAAATTGATTGAATTTTTTCTATAAAATCAAATCAAAATAGGAATATGTGGTAATAAGAATTTATTCAATGAATTCAATCGATTGAAAAAAAAGTTTATTTTTTAACACAACTAATCAATTTCAATCGTAACTTTATGAGAATTAATAACCTTACTGAAACTTTAAAATTATGAAAACTCTATTTTTTAACTTAATCATCTGCTTTTCTATAACGGTTTTTGCACAAAATCAAATCAAAGGTAATGGAGATTTAACTCGAGTTACACGAACGATTGATTCAGATTTTAATGGTTTAAAAGGCTTTGGATCCATTGAAATTATAGTTGAAAATGGAAGTCAAGATGGAAAAATTCATATTGAAGCCGAATCCAATATTTTGGAATATATAGAAACTGAAGTCAATGATGGTATGTTGTTTATCCATCTAAAAAACGGATACAGTTACAATCTCAAAAAACCGATTAAAGTAAGATTCAAATCCAATCAGTTAAGTGAAATATATTCACTTGGATCCGGCAATATTTCCACTCATTCGATTCAGAATGT